>NZ_JBFAJA010000145.1:0-20638 GCF_040654975.1 Dactylosporangium sp. NPDC050588
GGAGCGCTGGCTGTGCGAGCGCAGCGAGCATTGGGGGTCCGGGGTGAGAATCCCCCGGCGGGCCCCGCCGCGGCAGCGGTGGGGAGGTGAGCTACAGCGCAGCTGAAGGCGGGGAACAGCGGGTGACAGCGCTATTGCGGAGCAACCGGCGAGCAGCTGTCGCGGAGAAGGAGGCGGGGAGTGGTGTCCTGGAAGTCGGTGGCGGGGGCGCCGTCGAGGTGGGCGAGGAGGGTGCGGGCGGCGTTGGCGCCGTAGGCGAGCACGTCGCGGGCCAGGGCGCTCAGCGCCGGGTACGCCATCTCGCACAGCTGCGAGTCGTCGCCCGCGATGATGGACAGGTTGCCGGGGACGTCGAGGCCCAGCTTGCGGGCGACGTGCAGGCCGGCGGTCGCCATGATGTCGTTGTCGTAGGTGATGGCGGTCGGCGGGCGGGCCGAGGTGAGCAGCTGCTCGGTGGCCCAGGCGCCGGCCTCCCAGGTGTAGTCGGTGTCGATGACCTCGGCGCTTTCCAGGCGGTGCCGGGTGGCGGCGGCGCGGAAGGCCAGGGTGCGGATGCGGGTGTGTTCGAGGGCCGCGAGCCCGGCCACGCGGGCGATCCGCCGGTGGCCGATGGCGGCGAGGTAGGCGAGCGCCTCGGTGAGCGCGGCGGCGTCGTCGCTCCAGACGGCGGGGATCGAGGAGCCGGGGCGCGGGTGGCCGACGAGGACGGCGGGCAGCCCCATCGACGACAGCGCGGCGATCCGGGTGTCGTCGGCCCACAGGTCGGTGAGGATGGTGGCGTCGATGCGGCGGGCCGCCCACAGGCCGCGCAGGGCCTCGATCGCCCGGTCGTGGTCGGCGACGACCTGCAGGACGAGGGCGGTGCCGGTCGCCGACAGCTCGGTCTCCAGGCCGGCGATGAACTTCATGTAGAACGGCTCGACGCCGAGGGTGGCCGCGTCGCGGGCGACGACCAGGCCGATCGCCTCGGCGCGGGACACCGACAGGCCGCGGGCGGCGGCGCTGGGCTGCCAGCCCATCTCGGCGGCGATGGCGAGGATCCGCTCGCGGGTGCGGGCGGACACGCCGGGCCGGTCGTTGAGCGCGAACGACACGGCCCCGATCGAGACCCCCGCGGCCTCGGCGATGTCGTTGATGGTCGGCCGTCGCGTCACCAACCCATTCTCCAACAACACGTCATTTCGTGGCTCCGGAGGTGAAGCCGTTGTAGATGAACCGCTGCAGGAACAGGAACAGCAGCAGCGTCGGCACGATGACCAGGATCGCGCCGGCGGAGATGGTCTCCCAGTGGGCCCCGAACGGGCCCTTGAAGCGGAACAGCGACGTGGAGATCGTCCCGAGGCCTTCCGACGGCATGTAGAGGAACGGGATGTAGAAGTCGTTGTAGACGAAGATGCCCTTGATGATGACGACGGTGGCGATCGCGGGGCGCAGCAGCGGCAGGATGACGCTGCGGTAGATGCGGAAGGTGGAGGCGCCGTCGAGGCGCGCCGCCTCGTCCAGCGACACGGGGATGCCGCGCATGAACTGCACGAAGATGTAGATCGCGACGATGTCGGTCCCCAGGTACAGCAGGATCGGCGCCCACCGGCTGTCGAAGGCGCCGAGCGCGTCCACGACCTGGAAGGTGGTCACCTGGGTGGTGACACCCGGCACCAGGGTCGCGACGAGGAAGGCGCCGACGACGACCTTCTTGAAGCGGAAGGTGAAGCGGTCGATGGCGTAGGCGGCGAGGGTACCGACGAACACGGTGCCGACGACGGAGACGACCAGGATGAGCGCGGTATTGGCGAAGGCGGTCAGCATCCGCCCGTTGGTGAACGCGGTGGCGTAGTTGGCGAGGTTCGTCCAGTCGTGCGGCAGGGCGAGAGGGTCGCCGCCGCCCACCATCTCCTCCGGCGTCTTCAGCGAGGCCAGGAACACCGACACGAGCGGCAGCAGCACGACGACGGAGGCGACGACGAGCGAGAGATACTTCAAAAACCTGGTCATGTCAGGTCGGTCCTCTCCTCTGGTACCAGACGCCGCTGCACCCACGTGACCAGCAGCACGATCAGGAGCAGCACGACCGCGGCCGCCGAGGCGAGCCCGAACTTGTTGAACTGGAAGGCGAGCTTCACGGTCTGGATGACGAAGGTCTTGCTGTCGCCCGCGCCGCCGGTCATCACGAACGGGATCTCGAACACCGACAGCGACCCGGACACGGCCAGGATCACGCTGAGGCTGAGGATCGGTTTGATGCCGGGCGCGACGATGTGCCGGAACACGTGCCAGCGGTTGGCGCCGTCGAGCTCGGCGGCCTCGTGCAGCTCCGGCGGGATCGCCTGGATCGCGCCGAGGAAGAGCACGAAGTTCAGCCCCAGGAAGCGCCACACGGACACCCCGCTCAGCGACACGTTGACCAGGTCGGGGTCGCCGAGCCAGAGCAGCTCGTGGTGCACGCCGAACAGCGCGAGCACCGCGTCGAGGGTCCCGCCGGGGCGGAAGAAGTACAGGAACACGAACGAGACCGCGACGCCGTTGATGAGGTACGGGAAGAACAGGATCCCCTTGAACAGGTTCCGCAGCCGCAGCTTGAAGCTGAGGATGAACGCGAAGTACATCGCGACCGCGGTCTGCACGAAGGCGGCGAGCAGGTAGTACACGCTGACGACGAAGACGCTGAACAGCTCCGGGCGGGTGAAGAGCTGCACGTAGTTGTCCACGCCGACGAACGTGGGGTCGGGGTCGAGGCCGTCCCAGTCGGTGAAGCTGTAGGTGACCATGCTGGCGACGGGGATGTACGTGAAGACGACCAGCAGCGCGAGGGCGGGCAGCAGGTAGAGCCAGGGGAGGAGTCGGGTTCTCACGGCGCTCCGAACACAGCAGAAGGGGTGGCGCCGCCCGGAAGCGGCGCCACGACTGACGTCAGAGGTTCTTCGCGGCCTCGGTCCACCGCTTCGACAGGTCGGCGAGGACCCCGCGCAGGTCGCCGGGGGCGGCGCCGCGGGCGGTGTCGACCAGCTTCTGCCGGTAGTCGGGCTTGCTGATGCCGACCTCGGAAGCGTTGTCGACCTTGGTGAGCTTCGCGGACTCGGCCTGCGACAGCTCGATGAACTTGACGCCGGCGGCGGTGAACGGCTGCATCGCCGGCGGCAGCGGGGCGCCCTTGACGGCGGAGATCGCCTGGTTGACGGTGGCGCTGTCGGACTTGTCGATGAACCAGTCGAACCAGGCCCGGGCGGCCGCCTTGTTCTTCGAGTGGCTGTTGATCGCGTACTGGTAGTCGGGTGCGACGACGGAGCAGAACTTGCCGTCCACCTGCTTCGGGAACGGCATGTAGCCGATGACCGACGGGTCCTTGCCGGCCTTCTTCGCCGCGTCCTGCATCTGCGCGATCGCCCACGAGCCGAGCCACATCGTCGCGATCTTGCCGGTGGCGATCTGCCCCTTCGAGTCCTCCCAGTTGGTGGTGGTCGGGTCGGCCTCGGAGAGCTTGTTCTTCACGATGTCGAACAGCAGCGTGTCGCCGGTGGCGAGGTCGGCGCCGGCGGCCCACGGGTCGCCCTTGACCAGGTTGTCGTTGGCCTTCGGGTCGCAGCTGACCGAGCCGACGACCTGCGACCAGGAGCTCAGCGGCCACCCGTCGTGGTAGTTGGTGTAGTACGGGGTGGCCGAGGTCTTCGACCTGATGGCCTGCAGCGCGGTGATGAACTCGGCGGGCGTGGTCGGCCACGTCGTGACGCCGGCCTGGGTCCAGACGTCCTTGTTGTAGACGAAGCCGTTGACGTAGGCGAAGCCGGCGACGCCGTAGACCTTGTCGCCGACCTTGGCCTTGTCGGTGAAGCTGTACTTCGCGCTGAGGTCGGCGGCGGAGCCCAGCGGCGCGAAGTACTTCGGGTAGTCGTCGGTGACGACGGTGTTGGGGATCAGCAGGACGTCACCGTAGTTCTCGGTGTTCATCCGGATCTTGACTTCGCCCTCGTAGTCGGTGACGCCCTCGAACTTGACGGTGACCTTGGGGTACAGCTGCTTGAACTGGTCGGCGTACTTCTGCATGGTGCCGTCGGTGACGAGGTCGGTGCGGTTGGTCAGCACGGTGATCTCGCCGGAGACGGCGGCGGGGTCGGTGGGGGAGACGGCGTCGGCGGACTGCTTCGGGTCGGACCCGCTGCCGCACGCCGCGAGGGAGAGGGCAAGCGCGACCGCAAGTGTTCGGCGGAACATGGGCGCTCCATTCGAGGGGTGTCTAAAGCGTTTTAGTTCGAGCGAACGCAGGATGACACCGTTGTCAGGCGAATGGGAAGAGCCCTTAACCGATCCGTGACCTGAGCGGCGTCAGCGGGGCGGGGCGGTGCTGCCGCGCGGGGTCAGGTGCGCCGGGGCGCCGTGTGTGCTGGTCACGGGCTCGCCGGCGATCGCCGCGAGGAGGGTGCGGGCGGCCAGTTCGCCGTACGCGCCGATGTCGCGGGTCAGCGCCGTCAGCGGCGGGTGCAGCAGCCGGCAGATCGGCGAGTCGTCCCAGGCCACGATCGACAGCTCGGCCGGCACGGAGACGCCCAGCTCGCGGGCCGCGGTCAGGCCCGCGACCGCCATCACGTCGTTGTCGTAGAGCAGCGCGGTCGGCGGATGCGCCCCGCCGAGCAGCTTGCGGGTCGCCCGCGCGGCCGCCTCGCCGGTGTAGTCCGCCGGGACGGTCACCGCGTCGGCGATCCCGAGCCGGGCGCACACGCCGGCGAACGCGGCCGTGCGGATCGCGGTGTGCGCCAGCTGCGGGATGCCGCCGACCCGGGCGATCCGGCGGTGCCCGAGCGCCGCCAGGTACTCCACCGCCTCCACCATCGACTGCTCGTCGTCGCTCCACACGCTGGTCAGCGACCCGCTGACGCCGGGCGGGCCGATCACGACCGCGGGCAGGCCGAGCTCCTGCAGGGTGCTCACCCGGGGGTCGCCGACGTTGACGTCGCAGACCAGCACGCCGTCGACGCGCCCCTCGCTGAACCACCGCCGGTAGAACGCCAGCTCCTCGTCGCGCCCCGGCGCCATCTGCAGCAGCAGCGCGTAGGACTGCCGCGACAGCTCCAGCTCCAGGCCGCTGATCAGCTCCATGAAGAACGGCTCGACCCCGAGGGTGCTCGGCGGCCGGCGCAGCGTCAGGCCGACGACCCGGGTCTTCGCGCCGGCCAGGGCGCGGGCGTTGCTGTCGGCGTGGAACTGCAGGCGCTCGGCGACGGCCAGGATGCGCTCCCGGGTGGCCGCGGACACGCCCGGCCGGCCGTTCAGCGCGTACGAGACGGCACCCTTGGACACGCCCGCCTCCCGGGCGATGTCGGCGATGGTCGGTCGTTTCACCTGCAACCGCCTTTCTCGGTTCACCGATGCTAGCCGCTCGCGGCCCCTCGTTGACAGGTCGCGACGACCGCCGTTACCGTCAATCTCCACTTACTCGGTTCACCAACGCGACGAGGTTGAGCATGTACCGCGCGCTGCACGACAACTGGACGCTGTCCGGCCCCGACCACGCCGGCGTCCCCGCCACCGTGCCCGGCTGCGTGCACACCGACCTGCTGCGGGCCGGACTCATCGACGACCCGTACATCGACGACAACGAGCACCGGCTCGGCTGGATCGGCCGGACGGACTGGACCTACACCACCACCTTCCGGTGGGCGCCGGACGGCCACGACCGCGCCGACCTGGTCTTCGACGGCCTCGACACGGTCGCCGAGGTCGAGCTCAACGGCACCGTCCTCGGCCGGACCGCCAACATGCACCGCCGCTACCGGTTCGACGCAACGACCCACCTGCACGAGGGCGGCAACGTCCTGCGGGTCACGTTCACCGCCCCGTACGCGTACGCCGAGGCGGAGGAGGCGCGCCTCGGCGCCCGCCCCGGGCCGTACGACGAGCCGTACCAGTTCATCCGCAAGATGGCCTGCAACTTCGGCTGGGACTGGGGGCCGACCCTCGTCACGTCCGGCATCTGGCGGCCCGTCGGCCTGCACTCGTGGTCCGGCGCGCGGCTCGCCGCCGTCCGCCCCCAGGTCCGCGCCGACGGCGTCGACGTCACGGTCGAGATCGAGCGTGGCCGCACGGCGGAAGCCGTCGCCGTCACCGCGACCATCGGCGGCACCGGCGTCGAGGTCAAGGTCCCCGAGGGCGCGACCACGGCCACCCTGTCGCTCGACGTCGCCGACCCGCGGCCGTGGTGGCCGCTCGGCTACGGCGAGCAGCACCGCTACGAGCTGACCGTCACCGCCGCCGACGACACCTGGTCCCGGATGGTCGGGCTGCGCACCGTCACCATCGACCCGGACGCCTTCCGGATCGTCGTCAACGGCACCCCCGTCTTCGCCCGCGGGTTCAACTGGATCCCTGACGACTGCTTCCCCGCCCGTACCGACGCCGCGACCCTCGAAACGAGGTTCGGGCAGGCGGTCGGGGCGGGCGCCAACCTGCTGCGGGTGTGGGGCGGCGGGGTCTACGAGTCCGACGCCTTCTACGACCTCGCCGACCGGCTCGGCCTGCTCGTCTGGCAGGACTTCCCGTTCGCGTGCGCCGCCTACCCCGACGACCTCGCCGCCGAGGTGGAGGCCGAGGCCCGCGACAACGTCGAGCGCCTCATGCCGCACCCGAGCCTCGTGCTGTGGTGCGGCAACAACGAGAACATCGAGGGCTATCAGCACTGGGGCTGGCAGTCCTCGCTGGGCGACCTGACCTGGGGCGCGTCGCTCTACCACTCGGTGCTGCCGGGCGTGGTCGCCGCGCTGGACCCGGGCCGCCCGTACTGGCCGGGCAGCCCCTACTCCGGCGCGCCCGACCGCGACGTGAAGGACCCGAGCACCGGCACCGTGCACATCTGGACCGTCTGGGGCAGCGACGACTACACGCGGTATGCGGACTACACCCCGCGGTTCGTGGCGGAGTTCGGGTTCCAGGGGCCGCCGGTGTACGCGACGCTGCGGGCGGCCGTGTCGGACGACCCGCTCACGCCGGACTCGCCGGGGGTGCTCCACCACCAGAAGGCCGCGGGCGGCAACGAGAAGCTGCTGCGCGGCCTGGGCGCGCACCTGCCCGCGCCGGCGACCTTCGACGACTGGCACTACCTGACGCAGCTCAACCAGGCCCGCGCCGTGTCGTTCGGGGTCCAACGGTTTCGCTCGCTCATGCCGTACTGCATGGGCACGGTCATCTGGCAGCTCAACGACTGCTGGCCGGTCACCTCCTGGGCGGCCGTCGACGGCGCCGGCCGGCGCAAGCCGCTCTGGTACGAGCTGCGCCGCGCCTACGCCCCGCGCCTGCTCACGTTCCAGGGCTCCGCGCTGGCGCTCGTCAACGACGACGCGGCACCGTGGACGGGCACGCTGGAGCTGTCCCGGCGCTCGCTGTCCGGCGCCGTGCTCGCCTCGTCGTCCGTGCCGGTGACGGTGCCGCCGCGGGCGGTCCTCGAGGTGCCGCTGCCGCCGGAGCTGTCCACGGCCGGTGACCCGCGGCGGGAGCTGGTCGTGGCCTCCGCGGGGCCGGCCCGGGCGATCCGGTTCTTCGAGGAGGACCCCGCGGTGGACTACCCGGTCGCCGCGTACCAGGGTGCCGTGACCGCGGTGCCGGGCGGGTACGAGGTGACGGTCACGGCGACCACGGTCCTGCGGGAGCTGGCGCTGTTCCCCGACCGGCTCGACCCGGCCGCGGCGGTCGACGACATGCTCGTCACGCTGCTGCCGGGGGAGTCCGCGACCTTCACCGTCACCACCGGCCTGGAACTTGCCGCGGCCGACCTGCTCAGCCACCCGGTGCTGCGCTGCGTCAACGAGGCCCGGCCGTGACCGCCGTGCTCGCCGTCGACGTCGGCGGCACGAAGTTCGCGGCGGCCGTGGTCTCCGCCGGCGGCGTCATCCAGGACCGCCTCGAGGTGCCGCTCGCCGGCCAGGACCCCACGTCGGTCCTGCGTCACCTGGTCACGGCCCTGGCGGGCGGCGGGGTGGCGGCGGTGGGCGTCGGCACCGCCGGCCCCCTCGACCGGGCCCGCGGCACCGTCAGCCCCGTCAACATCCCCGCCTGGCGCGACTTCCCGCTCACCGGCACCCTGTCCACCTGGCTCCCGGACGTCCCGGTCACCATGGCCGGCGACGCCCAGTGCGTCGCCCTCGGCGAGTGGTGGCGCACCCCCGCCGGTGCCTCCCTGCAGGGCTCACTGCTGGGCATCGTGGTGTCGACCGGCATCGGCGGCGGTCTCGTCATCGACGGCCGACCGTGGCTCGGCACGACCGGCAACGCCGGCCACATCGGCCACATCACCGTCGACCCGTCCGGAGCCCCCTGCCCCTGCGGCGCCACCGGCTGCGTCGAGACCATCGCCAGCGGCCCCGCCATGGTCCGCTGGGCCCTCGCCAACGGCTGGCAGCCCGGTCCCGCCGCCGACGCGCGGGCGCTCGCCGGGGACGCGCGGCGGGGCGTGCCGGTGGCGGTCGCCGCGTTCGACCGGGCGGCGGGTGCCCTGGCGACGGCCCTGCTGACCACCGCGGCCCTCTGCGACATCGACCGGGTCGTGATCGGCGGCGGCGTGGCCGCGGCGGGCGACGTCCTGCTCGCCCCGATCCGCCGCGCCCTCGCCGACCGGGACGGCATGGCGTTCCTGCGTCGCCTCCGCGTCGAGGCGAGCACCCTCGGCCGCGACGGCGGCCTCTACGGCGCCGCCGCCCTCGCCCTCGGCACCCTCACCGTCCCCGCCTGACTCCACCATGATCGCCGCCAGGGCGACGAAGTCCTCCGGATCATCGGGGAGCGCCCGCGTCGAGGAGGCGCCCGGCGGTGGCGGCCGGCAGGCGGGGGCTACGGGCGGCGGCCTCGGCGACGCGGGGGTCGGGGTCGTCGAGCAGGGCGATGACCGCCGGGACGGGCAGGGCGGGGTTGGCCGCCACGTACGCCCGGGCGGTGTCGTCGGCGTGGCCGGCGAGGACCTCGGCGACGGCCGGCGGCAGGTTCGGGGCGGTCGCGGCGACGCGGCGCAGGTCGGTGTCGTCGCCCAGGGCCATGGCCGCGAGAGCGCCGGCCGGCATGGCGGGGTGGCGGGCCAGGTCCCAGCGGGCGTGGCCGGTGCCGCGGACGAGGTCGGGCAGGATGTGGCCGGGGACGTCCGGGTGGTGCTCGGCGAGCAGCAGCCGGACGCTGTGGTCCTCGTCGGCGGCCAGCACCGCGACGGCCTCGGCGGGCAGGTCGGACGAGAACGCCACGGCCCGGCGGCACCACACGAACGGCGACCGGGCGTGCGCCGCTCGGACCGCGAGCGGGGCGTGCGAGGGCCGCAGCCAGTCGGCGACGTGGTGGTCGTGCGGCTCGACCCCGGACGCGATGCGCGACCGTTCCGCGTCGGGCAGGTCGGGCCGGAGCATCACCGCCACGCGCACGTCCTCGTCCGGGTCGTCGGCGAGGGCGAGCACCGCGGCGAGCGGCACCCGCGGGTTCCCGGCCACCGCCTCGCGGACCGCCGGGTCGGCGTCGCCCACCAGCCCGGCGACGTCGACCCCCACCTCACGCGCCGGCCCGGGCGCGGCCGGGTCGGTAGCCGGCGGCAGGAGCGCGTGCCGGGCGGCGCCCTCCCGGGTGGCGGGGTCGGCGAGCAGGCCGGGCAGCAGGTCCGCCGGCACCGCCGATGAGACGGCAGCGCCGCGCACCGCCGGGTCGGGGTCGGTGAGCAGCTGCCGCAGGACCGGCTCCGGCGGCGACGGCCAGGACCGGGCCAGGGCCTCCCGCACCCCGGCGGACGGGTCGGTGGCGAGCCACAGCCTGGCCGGTTCGGACAGGTCCCGCCGCCGCGCGAGCGCCAGCCGGACCGGGACGGCGGCATCGGCGGCGAGCGCGAGCTGCGCGTCCCCCGGCAGCGGCAGGTCGACCGCCGGCCGGTGGTCGGTGCTGTGGCCGCGGGCGAGCGCGACCCGCACCGCCTCGTCCGGGTCGGCGGCCAGCACCCGCCACACGTGCGGCGCGGCGGACGGGTTGCCGGCGAGCGCCCGCCGCGGCTGCGGGTCGGGGTGCCGGGCGAGCGCCGACGCCGCGGGGGCCGGCAGGTCCGCCCGGCGGGCGAGCGCGTCCAGTACCGCGGTGTCGGCGGCGGTGAGCAGGGGTGCCAGCAGCAGAGGATCCAGGCCGGGGTTGGCGGCCAACCCCCGCAGGATCGCCGGTCGGGTCACCGGCACACCCTGTCACACACCGTTCAGCGGAACACGACGGTCAGCGGAACACGACGGTCGGCGGAACACGACTGTCAGCGGAAGACGCAGGTGATCGGGGGAATGCCCGGCGTACCGCTGCCGATGAAGCCGAACGTGGCGGTGGCGCCCGGTGCGAGCGCGCCGTTCCAGGCGGCGTTGTCCGCGGTCACGGCGCTGCCGGTCTGGGTGACGGTGGCGCCCCAGGACTGCGTGATCCGTTCGCCGCCACTGTACGTGTACCGCGCCGTCCACCCGGCCACACCCGACGTGCCGCCGTTGCGGACCGTGACCTCGCCCTGGAAGCCGCCCTGCCACTGGCCGACCACCGTGTATGTGGCCGAACACCCCGGCACCGGCGGCACGCTGTCGGAGGGCAGCACGGACCGCGACGGGGAGGGGGAGACGGACCGCGACGGCGACGCCGAGCCGGACGGCAGGGTGCCGTTCAGGGCCTGGACGACCGCGGGCAGCCAGCGGTCCGCGATCTTGCGGTCGCCGGAGGCGTTGGGGTGCACGCCGTCGCCGGTGTCGGTGGCGGTGCTGAACCCGGTCCACTGGTCCACCACGGTCACCGGCGACGCGGCGGTGGTCTTGCCCGCGGCCCAGCCGGGGATGGCCGCGTTCAGCGCCACCACCCGCTGCGCGCACTCGGCGCAGCTGGACGGGTTCATCGGGATGATCTGGGCGACGAGGACCCGCATCGCCGGGTTGCTGGCCCGCATCTGGTCGACGAGCTTGCCGTACGCGGCGAGGATCGTGTCGGTGGACCGGTTGCTCCACACGTCGTTGGTGCCGAAGTGCATGAGCACCACGTCGGGCCGGCTCGCCGCGAGCCACGCGGGCAGCTGGTTCTGGTCGGCGACGGCCGTGACGAGCGCCCCGCCGTGCCCTTCGCCGTCCCCGTCGTACGGGACCGCACAGCCCTGCGGCGGCTGGGTCCCCACGAAGTCGATGTTCGTGTTCCCGCTGTTCTGCAGGTCGTTCCACAGCAACGCCCGCCAGCACCCGGGATTGCCGGTGATCGAGTCGCCGAGCGGCATGATCCGCACCGCCGCGGCACTGGCCGGCCCGGCCGGCAACGTCAGGAACAGCACCGCACCGACGACGGCCGCGGTGAGCAGCGTGAGAAGGGTCCGCATCCGCGCAGTAGAGCAGGCTCGTTCGACACCGCTCAATGCCCGGGACCGCTCGCGCAGGTCCCGGGCACCGGCGGGTGTGAAACCTACACGGCGTACGCCTCGACCTCGTAGAGGCGGGCCGCGGCGTCGGTGTTGTTGGTCGGAGTGATGACGTTGACCCGCAGGTGGCGGACGCTGGCCGGGGTGAACGTGGTGGTGGTGACGTTCGCCGTGTTGCCGCGGATCTGGGCCACCGTGGTCCAGGTGGTGCCGTCGGTGCTGGTCTGCACATCGAAGTCGCGGGTGTTGAAGGCGGTGTTCTCGCCGCCCGCGCCCGCGTGCCGGATGACCACCCGGCTCACGGAGACCGCGGCGCCCAGGTCGACCCGCCACCACTTCGACGTGCCGAGGGAGCACCACTTGTCGGCGTTGCCGCCGTTGACGGTGCCGTTCACCGCCTTCGCCGGGCCCTCCGTGGAAGCGCACTGGCTGTCGGCGGTGGCGGTCTTGTTCAGCGCGAGGTTCGTCGCCGGGGGCGTCGACCCGCCGGTCAGCAGGAAGTCGTCGACGTCGAAGAGACCGCCGGTGCCGGTACCGACGAAGACCAGGAACAGCGCGCCACTACCCGCGGTCAGGGTGGTGGTGACGTCGACGAACGTGCCGTAGCCGCCGGTGTTGCCGACGTTGACGGAGCCCAGCAGCGGGCCGGTCTGCGAGCCGGAGCGGACCTGGATGGTGCCGCCGGTGCCGCCGGACGCGACCCGCGCCGTGAAACCGGTCTTGCCGGACACGTTCACGCCCGAATAGCCGACCCAGTCGCCGTTGTCGATGTAGCCGACGCGGTTGCCGCCGTGCGCCGCGCCGTCGCCGACGACCTGGACGCCGGACTGGGAGGTGAAGGACTCCGCCTCGACCCGGCCGGTGGGCGGCTGGGTGCTGCCGGGCGAGCAGTCGGCGGCCGCCTTGCCGCCGGCGTAGCGGATGCCGCCGAGCAGGTGGGCCCGGAACGCGGCGTCCGAATAGGACTCCTGGGTGTGGCCGGCGCCGGTGTAGAAGGACCGTCCACTCTGGATCGTCTTGCACCAGGCGAACGGGTGGTCCGCGCCCATCGTGCCGCCCGAGTACGTGGTCTCGTCGAGGGTGGCGAGGACGTGGGCGGTCGAGCGGGGGTTGGTGCGGTAGTTGTACAGCTCGTCGGTGCGGATCCAGGTGGCGCCGAGGTGCGCGGTCGCCGGGTGGGCGCGGTCCTCGATCTTCATCGTGGCCTGCTGGATCGCCGGGTGGGAGGAGAACCAGGCACCGACGAGGTCGCCGTAGAACGGCCAGTCGTACTCGGTGTCGGCGGCGGCGTGGACCCCGACGTATCCGCCGCCGCCGCGGATGTAGGACTCGAACGCGGTCTGCTGCGTGGCGTTGAGGACGTCGCCGGTGGTGCTGAGGAAGACGACGGCCTCGTACTGGGCGAGGTTCGCCGTGGTGAACGCGTTCGCGTCCTCGGTGGCGGTGACGGTGAAGCCGTTCGCCGCGCCGAGCTGCTGGATGGCGGTGATGCCGGCCGGGATGGAGTCGTGTCGGAACCCTGCCGTCTTGGAGAACGCGAGGACGTCGAACGCGGTGTCGGCGAAGGCGGGTGCCGGCGCGGCGGCCAGGAGTGTCGCGGTGACCGCGGCGAGCGCGAGGAGCTTTCTCATGACGCGTAGACCTCGACTTCGTAGAGGCGGGCGGCGGTGTCGGCGTTGCTGGTGGGTGCGATGACGTTGACCCGCACGTACCGCACGCCGGCGGCGGCGAACGTGGAGGTGGTGACGTTGCCGGTGTTGCCCCGCACCTGGGACACGGTGGTCCAGGTGGTGCCGTCGGTGCTGGTCTGCACGTCGAAGTCGCGGGTGTTGAAGGCGGCGTTCTCCCCGCCCGCGCCGGCGTGCCGGATCACGACCCGGCCCACGCTCGTGACCGAGCCCAGGTCGACCCGCCACCACTTCGACGTGCCGAGGGAGCACCACTTGTCGGCGTTGCCGCCGTTGACGGTGCCGTTCACCGCCTTCGCCGGGCCCTCCGTGGAAGCGCACTGGCTGTCGGCGGTGGCGGTCTTGTTCAGCGCGAGGTTCGTCGCCGGGGGCGTCGACCCGCCGGTCAGCAGGAAGTCGTCGACGTCGAAGAGACCGCCGGTGCCGGTACCGACGAAGACCAGGAACAGCGCGCCACTACCCGCGGTCAGGGTGGTGGTGACGTCGACGAACGTGCCGTAGCCGCCGGTGTTGCCGACGTTGACGGAGCCCAGCAGCGGGCCGGTCTGCGAGCCGGAGCGGACCTGGATGGTGCCGCCGGTGCCGCCGGACGCGACCCGCGCGGTGAAGCCCGTCTTGCCCGACACGTTGACGCCGGCGTAGCCGACCCAGTCGCCGCCGTCGATGTAGCCGACGCGGTTGCCGCCGTGCGCGTTGCCGTCGGCGACGACCTGCACGCCGTTCTGGGAGGTGTACGACTCGGCCTCGACCCGCCCGGCCGGCGGCTGCGTGCCACCGGTGTTGATGGTGAAGGCGTCCAGGTCGAACAGCGCGCCGGCGCCGCCGGTGAACACCAGGTACAGCTGCCCGGCGGTGGCGGGCGCGCCGGAGACGGTGCCGGTGACGTCGACGAACGTGTCCCAGCTGCCGGTCACCGGGACGGTGGTCGAGCCGAGCAGCGTGCCGGTCGGTGACCCGGCGCGCAGCGACAGGGTGCCGCCGGCGCCGCCCGAGGAGACGCGCGCGGTGAACGAGGTGGCGTTGTTCAGCAGGTACGGGCTGAACGCGATCCAGTCGCCGTTCTCGATCTGCCCGACGGTCTTGCCGCCCTCGGCGCCGGCCTTGTCGAAGGTCTGCACGCCCTGCTGGGTGGCGAAGTGCTCGGCCTGCCGGTGCCGCGGCTGCAGCGTGTGCTGCGTGTGCGTGGTGATCCCGCCGTTGTCGGTGTACTCCGCGTCGAAGACGGCGAAGATGTTCGCGGCCGCGTCGTGCTCACCGTCGAGCGGGATGGTGATCGAGCCGGTGCAGCCGGTCTGCGACGTGATCTGGTGGCCGTGGGTGTCGTGGCCGAGGATGTACGTCATCCGCACCCGTCCACAGTCGACGGTGCCGTCCTCGGGGTCGGTGACGGTGATCTGGTACGGCACGGTGTCGCCGAACGAGACGAGCGAACCGTTGGCGGGCGCCACGATCCGCACGACGGGCGCGGTGTTGCCGGCGGAGACGCGGACGCTGGCGCTGCCGGTGGCACCCTGCGGGTCGCGGACGGTCAGCGTGGCGGTGTAGGTGCCGGCCGTCGCGTAGGTCTTCGTCGGGTTGGCGGCGGTGGACGTGGTGCCGTCGCCGAACGCCCAGCTGTAGGTCAGCGCCTGGCCCTCGGGGTCGTTGCTGCCGGCCGAGCTGAAGTTCACGGTCAGCGGCGCCGGGCCCGAGGTCGGGTTCGCGGCGGCGACCGCGACGGGCGCCCGGTTGCCACCGCCGGTGTACTCGATGCGGTACAGCGCCGAGTTGGCGTCGCCGTTGCCGAAGCCGGCGCCGTAGTCCAGGACGTACAGCGCGCCGTCGGGGCCGAACGCCTGGTCCATGATCTGCATGCCCGACCACGGGAAGTTCGCGATCGCGCCGGGAGAGCCGTCGCCGTTGACGTCGATCGCCTTGATCCAGCGGCGGCCGAACTCGCCGGCGAAGAAGTGCCCGTCGAGGTCGGCGGGGAACTTGACGGCCGACGGGTTCGCCGGGTCGTAGCGGTACACGGGGCCGGCCATCGGCGACTCGGAGCCGCTGCCGAACTCGGGCGGGCTGCCGGCGTCACCGGCGTAGCGGATCCAGGCGGGCTTCGCGGCGGGCAGCGTGCCCTGGCCCGTGTTGCGGAACGAGTTGTTCGTCGGCCCGCCCGCGCAGTTGTACTTGGGGCCCGTGCTGTTGGTGGCGAAGTTCCACTCGTTGTAGGTCTCGGTGCTGGTGTTCGTGCCGGTGCAGTACGGCCAGCCGTAGTTGCCGGGCGACGTGATCCGGTCGAACTCGACCTGCCCGGACGGGCCGCGGTTGGGGTCGGTGGTGCCCGCGTCGGGGCCGTAGTCGCCGACGTAGACGGCGCCGGTGGCCTTGTCGACGCTCATCCGGAACGGGTTGCGCAGCCCCATCGCGTAGATCTCGGGCCGGGTGTTCGCGGTGCCCTGCGGGAACAGGTTGCCGCTCGGGATGCTGTACGAGCCGTCGGCGTTGACCTTGATCCGCAGGATCTTGCCGCGCAGGTCGTTGGTGTTCGCCGCCGACCGCTGCGCGTCGTAGGCCGGGTTGCGGTCGGTGCGCTCGTCGATGGGCGCGTAGCCGGCGGAGTCGAACGGGTTGGAGTCGTCACCCGTCGACAGGTACAGGTTGCCGGCCGCGTCGAAGTCGATGTCGCCGCCGACGTGGCAGCACATGCCGCGGTCGGTGCCGACCTCGAGGACCGTGCGCTCGCTCGCGGTGTTGAGCGTGTTGTCGGTGTTGAGCGTGAAGCGCGACAGCCGGTTGACGCCCTTCCACGGCGTCCAGTCCGCGCCCGCGGCCGGCGCGTCGCCGCCCGGGGTGTTCAGCGGCGGCGCGTAGTACAGGTAGATCTGCCGGTTGGTGGCGAAGCCGGGATCGGCGGCCACGCCCTGCAGGCCTTCCTCGTCGTGGGTGTAGACGGGCAGCGTCCCGATCACCGAGGTGTTGCCGGCGGCGTCGGTGCGCCGCAGCGTCCCGTTGCGCGCCGTGTGCAGCACCGACCGGTCGGGCAGCACGGCGATCGACATCGGCTCGCCGAGCTCGTTGATCCCCTTGGCGAGCTCGACCTGCTGGAACAGGGCCGGATTGATGGAGGTGTGGGCGTGTGCGGGGGTGGGCAGGGCCACTGCGGCGCTGCTGATCAGCAACGCCGCCGCGGCTCTTCTGAACGCGGGGTGCATCGGCGGGTGTCCTTCCCGAAGGGTCGGGGGGTCACGCGATGCCGGCGCAGGTGCTTGGCGGGCGCGCCGGCGGCAGGTGCGCGGGCCGCCGAAGCCCCACACATCCACACGTCGCGATGGTTGGTGAGCCGACGTTACTAACTCGCGCCGATGGATGCAAGAAATCGACGCGGACGGCGGCAGAACTTTCCGTCAGCTGGTCGCAATGTTGTCCTGCCACGTCGACACCTTGCGCACGATCAGCGCCAGGAGGACCGCGGCGACGATCCCTGCGACGCCGGAGACGACGGCGAAGAACGGCGGGCTGTAGACGATGACCTCGCCGCTGTCGTACTTCGAGGTCTCGGTGTAGCCGATGAAGCTGACCAGCAGCGCGACCCACCAGGCGTTGATGATCCGGTCGGAGGGCCACGTCCCGTCGGGCGCGCTGCGGCGGTGGATCTCCGCGACGACCCGGTTGGGGATGACGAGGTTGGCGAACGGGACGAACCAGCCGCCGATCGTCCAGCCCTTCTTCCACTCGACGCTACGGTCGCCGCGCCGGTCGAAGTTGTCCCGGGCGAGGTACAGCCAGACGATGACCAGCACCAGGACCAGCAGCCTGGCCGCGCCGAGGATCCCGGAGGCGGTGTCGCCGGAGACGTACGTGCTGACGCCGAAGTTGGACGCGAAGGCCACCTCGCGGCCCGCGTCCTCGGCGGGCGCGTCGGCGCCCTTCAGGGACTCGGCGATGGTGAACGCGTGCGCCAGGCCGGCGAGGGCCAGCCCGCCGATGGCGAGCATGCCGGGGACGGCCAGGCGATGGGGTGTCGCGGTACGAATATCGCTCATGCCTCGAACACCTTAAATGCTTTAAGCAAATCGATATTCTTGACTTTCTCCAGGTCCCACGAGGACTATTAGGAAACTTTCCTAATAGGAGGCACGAGTGCACCCCACCAGGCTCTTCGCAGCCATCCTGCTCACCGTCTCCGCCGCGGTAGCGATACCCGGCACCGCCCACGCCGCTCCCGCGGGGCTCACCGCCGCGTTCTCCGCCGCGGACTACGGCACCTACTGGGTCGACAAGTACACAGTCAGCAACCCGACCAGCGCCTCGATCACCGGGTGGACCCTCGAGTTCGACGTGCCGGCCGGGCTCAACGTCGGCACCGGGTACAACGGCACCGTCACACGGACCGGCAACCACGTCACGGTCGTGAACGCGCACTACAACGGGACCGTGGCGGCCGGACGCAACACCGAGCCGTACAGTTTCTGGTTCATCGCCACCGGCACCAACGCGGAACCGCTGAACTGCCGCATCAACGGCAACAAGTGCGACGGCAGCCCGGACCGCGCCCCGAACGCGCCCGCCGGCCTGTCCGTCACCGGCCGCACGACGAAGACCGTGTCGCTGGCGTGGACCGCCCCCGCGGCGACCGACTTCCCGATCGCGGGCTACGACGTCTACCGCGGCTCCACGGTGGTCGCTTCCTCCACCGGCCCGTCGGCCGTGGTGAACGGGCTCACGCCCAACACCGCGTACAGCTTCACGGTGCGGGCCCGCGACACCCGCGGCAACGTGTCCGCCGACAGCGCCGCGGTCTCCGCCACCACGCTCAACCCCGCGGACGACACCACCGCGCCGGCGGCGCCCGGCAACCTGCGCAGCACGGCGAAGACCTCGGTCAGCGTCACGCTGGCCTGGAACGCGGTCACCGACCCCAGCGGCATCGCCGGCTACGACGTGTACCGCGGTGGCACGCTCGTCACGACCGCCACCGGGACGACGGCGACGGTGACCGGACTAGCGCCGCTGACGGCCTACACGTTCACGGTGAAGGCCCGCGACACCTACGACAACGCCTCACCCGCCAGTGCGGCCGCCACCGTCACCACGGACGACGCGGTCGGCGGCGGCAACTACGCCAAGGTCGGCTATTTCGTGCAGTGGGGCATCTACGGCCGCCAGTACTTCGTGAAGAACCTCGACACGTCCGGCGCCGCGGCCAAGCTCACCCACCTCAACTACGCGTTCGCCAACCTCGACCCGGTCAACCTGACCTGCCTGCAGGGCGTCACCCGCGGCACCACCGCCAACCCGCAGGACCCCGACCAGGGCACGGGCGCCGGCGACGCCGACGCCGACTACGGCCGCCCGTTCAGCGCCGCCCAGTCCGTCGACGGCGTCGCCGACACCGGCTGGGAGACCCTGCGCGGCAACTACAACCAGCTGCGCAAGCTCAAGGCGAAGTACCCGAACCTGAAGGTGCTCATCTCGCTCGGCGGCTGGACCTACTCGAAGTACTTCTCCGACGCGGCCGCCACCCCGGCCTCGCGGGAGAAGCTGGTGCGCTCCTGCATCGACATGTACCTCAAGGGCAACCTGCCGACCTACAACAACGCGGGCGGCGCGGGCTCGGCCGCCGGCATCTTCGACGGCATCGACCTGGACTGGGAGTGGCCCGGCGCCGAGGGCCACGCCGGCAACCACTGGGGCCCCCAGGACAAGGCCAACAACACGCTGCTCCTCGCGGAGTTCCGCAGGCAGATGGACGCGCTGAGCGCCACCACCGGCAAGCGCTACCTGCTGACCGCCTTCACCCCCGCCGACCCGGCGAAGATCGCGGCCGGCTGGGACATCAGCCGCACCGACGGCACCCCGAGCGTCTTCGACTCCCTGGACTTCGCCAACGTGCAGGGCTACGACTTCCACGGCGCCGGCAGCGACAACTCCTGGGAGCCCAACCGGACGGGCCACCAGGGCAACCTGTACGGCGACGCCCAGGACCCCTACTCCTTCACCTTCAGCGTCCAGAACGCGGTGGCGGCCTACACCTCCGCCGGCGTCAACCCGCGCCAGCTGACCGTCGGCTTCGCCTTCTACGGCCGCGGCTGGCAGGGCGTCGCCGCCGGCTCCACCAACGGTGAGTGGCAGACGGCCACCGGGGCCGCGCCCGGCCAGTTCGCCGAGGAGGCCGGCACCCGCGGCTACGCCAACCTCCTGGCGATGGTGCCCAACTGCACCGTCTACCACGACGTGCAGTCGATCGCCACGTCCTGCTACACCGGCCCCGGCGGGCAGTGGTGGACCTTCGACGACACCTGGTCCATCGCGCAGAAGACCGCCTGGGTGAAGCAGCAGAACCTGCTCGGCGGCATGATCTGGGAGATGTCCGGCGACACCACGTCCGGCACCCTGATGACCGCCCTCAACTCGGGCCTCTGACGCCCGCGACCGGCCCGCGGGGGCGCTCCTCGCGGGCCGGTCGTAACACGCCGATAACCGGGCGGGGTTAGCGTGGCGCATGGCCGGACCCCGGCGTCGGTCGGCGCTGATCTCGCGGCTCGCGGGGAAGCCGGCGGGCAGCTCGCAGGGCGTGATCCTGGACGAGCTGCGGGCCTGCATCCTCGACGGCGAGGTGCCGCCGGGCTCGGCGATCCCGGTCGACGGGGTCGCGGCGGCGTTCGGGGTGAGCCGGATCCCGGTGCGGGAGGCGCTGATGACGCTCATCGGCGAAGGCCTCGTCGACCACCGGCCGCACCTGGGCTACCGGGTCGCGCAGCTGACGGCGCAGGAGTTCGGCGAGATCTACCTGGTGCGGGAGGCGCTGGAGACCGCCGCCCTGCGGGTCGCGGTCTCGCTCGCCCGGGCCGAGGACGACGAGCAGGCCCGGGCCGCGCACGCCGCCCTCGAGGACGCGGTGGCTGCCGGCGACCCGCGGGCCCACCACCGGGAGAGCCGCCGCTTCCACCTGGCGCTGATCCGGCCGTGCCGGATGCGGCGGCTGCTGCACATGCTCGGCACGGCGTGGAACATGACCGAGCCGCTGCAGCCGATGGCACATCTCGACGGCGCCGACCGGGTGCTGCTGCACCGCGACCACGCCGCGATGCTGGAGGCGTTCGTGGCCCGCGACGCGGACGCGCTGATCCGCGTCTGCGCCGCGCACCACCGGCGCCTGCAGACCTGCATCGCTCTGCTGCCGCAGCACACGGGCCTGTTCGCGGAGCCCGACTGAACGACGGATATATGTTTGCGAACATCGGCGTGAAACAGCCGCTTCCTAGCGTGGGCGCAACGAGCCGCACTACCTCGGGAGCTGGGGATGGCCGACACAGTCGCACGCGCACAGGGGCCCGTCACCGACGGGCCGCAGGATCTGGTCGAGGCCGCCGGCATGCCGGTCGGCTCCGGCGTCATCAAACCCGGCTACGACCCCCGCCTCACCAACGAGGACCTGGCGCCGCTGCGGAACCAGTCGTGGGGCTCCTACAACATCTTCGCGTTCTGGATGTCCGACGTGCACAGCGTCGGCGGGTACGTGACCGCCGGCACCGGACCGGGCCAGCTTCACCACCGCCCTGAACGCCGCCCGCGACCAGGTCGTGCACGCCGCCGGCGTCATCGC
>NZ_JBFAJA010000146.1:0-20517 GCF_040654975.1 Dactylosporangium sp. NPDC050588
GGGGTGGCGGTGAGACCGGTCGGCGCGGCCGGCGGCGCGATCGTCACCAGCACGCTGCGCACCGGCGACGCCGGCCCTTCGCCGTTGGCGTTGCGCCTCCGAGCGCCCGCCCTACAACTGCCACCGCGACCTCGGCCCGTACGCAGGGGCCGACGCGTTCCTCGCCGACCTCGCCCGCGATCATCCCCGGCAGGCCGCCCGCCACTGCGTCGAGCTGCACTCCATCGTCCCGGCCCTGAATCCGGCCGAGACGACCGCGGCAGGCGAGCGGCCGATCCGGTTCCACCCCGCTCGGCGGACGGCCGCCCTCTCGTTCGGGGCGGCGGAATTCGTGGCCGCGTGCGCCGTACGCCGTCCCCAGACCGTCCACTTCGTCCACGCCGACGCGGCCGACGAGACGACCGCGGAACTGCTCGCGACGCTGACGCGGCGGCTCGCGTCGACGCCGATGACCCTGCACCTCCACGACGGAGGAGCGCCCGAGCCGGAGGTCGAATCCCGGCCGACCCACCTACGGGCCATGCTGGGCGACAGTCTGGCGCGCGGCTTCTACCACCACGCCGTGCGCACCGCGCGGCGCGGCCGGGCCGCTGTCACACCCGAGACCGACCTTGCCCTCTGGTGGTCGTTCACCACGGGACTGGCCACCGCACTTGCCGCGGTCGGCCACGCCGTCGAGGCACTCCAGCTGTACGCCGAAGCCCGAGCCGTCACCGACGATCCGAAGATCACGATGTCGGCCGCATACTCCACGGCCATGCTGTACGCCCGCCACCTTCCCCCGGAGCAGCAGAACCCGGCCATGGCCAGACAATGGCTGGAGACGGCACTTCAGTTGACCGGCGGCATCACCGACGAACGCCGGCGCGTCGTGTCGACCATCTTCTACGAGCAGGGCATCGCGCTGTTGGACAGCCGCGAGGGCCGGGCGGACGAAGCGCTGGAACTGGTGAACTCCGGTCTGGTGCAGCTGTCCACCGTCCTGGGCGCCGATGAGCGCCGGCAGGACCAGGCCCGCCTCCGGCACAACCGGGCCCAGCTCCACCTGGCGCTCGGCAAAGCCGCCGAGGCGCTGGCCGACCTCGACGACGTCATCGCCTTCGACCCCGAGAACTGCGAGTACTACGTCGATCGGGCGGCCCTGCACCGTGCCGCTGGGCGTACGAGCGCGGCCTTGGACGACTACACGGCGGCAGTCCGGCTGGGACCGCACCTGCCAGAGGCGTACTACAACCGCGCGACGCTGTATGAGGAGACCGGACGGAGCGGGGCGGCACGTGACGACCTGCGGCGCGTCCTGGCCATCGATCCGGCCCATCTCGACGCCCGCGTGGCCCTCGCGAACCTCCATCTCGCCCGGGGCGACCTCGCCGCCGCCGAAGCATGCGTACGCTCAGCGCCGGCCGAGCGGCGCGACGAACCCGCACTGCTGTGCACGCTGGGTCTGATCCGCTCCGAACGCGGTGCCCTCGACGAGGCCGACGATCTGCTGACGCGGGCCCTCGACGCCGCTCCCGGACTGGCCGAGGCGTGGACCAACCGGGCCGCCGTGCGCTTCGAACGTGGCGACGCCGCCGCTGCCGTGGCCGACCTCGACCGCGCGGTGGTGCTGTCGACCGCGGCCGAGCCCCGCTACAACCGTGCCACCGCGCTGATGCGGCTGGAGCGCTGGGGCGAGGCTGCTGACGACCTGACTGCCGCGCTGGCCGTGCCCGGCCTGGACGCCAAGCTCCGCCGCGACCTGCGCGCCGGGCTCAACCGCTGCCGGGCTCATGCGTCGTCTCACCGGCGCTGACGGCAGCTTCGCCGCTCAAGCCCGCCTGACCAGGGAACGCTCGACGCAACGGACCCGTCGCGACGAGCGGGAGCGGTCACGACGCCACCGCCCGGCGGTATCTGGGGGCGGTCTCCTGCAGCAGCGCGTCGATCACCGGGGTGCAGCGCTCGTCGCCGGTCGCCTCGCGCAGCACCACGAGCGCCCGGCCGCGGGCCAGGTCGCAGCCCAGCCGGCGCAGTGCGTCGGCGGCGGCACCGGCCAGCTCGGCCGCGCCGTCGCGGTCGCCGGTGCGCAGCAGTGCCAGCGCGCGGGCCGTGTCCGCGACCGCCGCGGGCTGCCGGTAGTCGCATGCCCGCGCCAGCTGTGCCGCCGCCCGGGCGTGGTCACCGGCCCGGTCGGGGGCGCCCGCGGCGAGGTCGGCGTGCGCGAGCCCGGTCAGGGCCGCCACCCGGCCCTGTGCCGTCTGCGAGACGGTGGCCAGGCGCAGCGCCCGCTCCAGGTAGTGCCTGGCTACCTTATGGTGGCCGAGTTCCAGGCGTACCGTGGCCAAACTGTGCAGCACGAGCACCTCGGCGACCGGGTCCGCGCCCGAGCGCAGGGCGGCGAGCCCGGTCACCGCCGAGGCCAGCGCGGCCCGCAGGTCACCCTGCAATGCCTGCACGACGGCGAGGTGCCCGACGGCGGCGGCCTCGCCCTCGATGTCGCCGAGCCGCTCATAGCCGGCCGCGGCGTCCGCCAGGCAGCGGTGGGCGCGCCCGAGCTGGCCGCGGTGCAGGTGGATGACGCCGAGGTTGATCCGGGCCGACTCGGCGCCGAGCCGCGAACCTGACCGTTCGTGCAGCGCGAGCGCCTCCTGCAGCACTTCGGCCGCCGCGTCGAGGTGGCTGGTCAGGGTCCGGACCACGCCGAGGTTGTTGAGGGTGGCCGCGGCCCCGCTCCGGTTGCCGGCCGCGCGGTGCTCGGCCACGATCGCGGTGAAGTGCCGCGTGGCGCTGCGGGAGCGGCCCAGCCGGGACTCCAGCACCGCGGCGAGAGAGCGTGCGGCGAGCTGCCCGGCCGGCCAGCCGGCCCGGACGCTGAGCCGGCGGCCGTGCCCGGCGTGCCGCACCGCTTCGTCCGGGTCGCCCTTGATCGTGTGCGCGACCGCCAGGCTCACGTGGAGCGCCGCGCTGGCCCGCACGGCCCCGTCGCGCTGCGCGGCGGCGAGCCCGGCGGCGGTCACCGACAGCCAGCTCGGCAGGTCACGGTTGGCCATGAACGGCACCCTGAGCGGCACCGCGAGCCGCCAGGCCATGTCCTCGACCCCGCGGCCGGGGGCGGCGAGCGCCGCGGTGCACAGGTTCGGGTACTCCACGGCGAGCCAGGCCCGGGCGTCCGCGGCCTCGGGGAACAGGCTCCGGTCGGCGGGTTCGTCGTCGGCGCGCGGCACGTTCGGGGCGAGCCGGGCGGCCGCTGCCCGGCACCGGTCGACGTACCACTGGTAGGCGCGCCGGGTGGCCGCCTCACGCCGGCCGGGTGGCTCGGTCGCCGCGGCCAGCGCGGCGGCGAACTCGCGGAGCAGGTCGTGCATCGCGTACCGGCCCGGGCGCACGGTGCTGAGCAGGTTCGCGTCGGTCAGCCGGACCAGCAGGGGCGCCACCTCCGCCGCCGGCAGGCGACTGGCGGCGGCGCCGACCTCGCCGTCGAACTCGGCCGCCGGCAGCAGGCCGAGCAGCCGGAACACCTGCTGGGTGGCCGGGCCGAGCCGGCTGTAGGAGTGCCGGAACGCGGCGGTGACCGCGCTGTCGGCGTCGTCCCGGGTCCGCAGGGCCGGCAGGCGGGCGTCGCCGGCGAGCTGTCCGGCGCGCTCCGCGATCGGGTGCGCCACCCCGACCGGCAGGTCGACCGCGGCGATCCGCAGCGCCAGCGGCAGCCCACCACAGTGCCGGACCAGCTCGGTGACCGCGGCCGGCTCCGCGACCGCCCGCTCGGCGCCGACCATCCGGGTCACCAGGACGACCGCGTCGGGTTCGGCCAGCGCGGCCACCGGCAGGCTCCGCGCGCCCTCCACCGCGGCCAGGCTCAGCAGCCGCTCCCGGCTGGTGACGAGGACCTTGACCCCGGCGCCGCCGGGCAGCAGCGGGCGCACCTGCTCGGCGGAGCGCGCGTTGTCGAGCACCATGAGCAGCCGCCGGTCCGCGGTGACCGAACGGAACAGCGAGGCGGCCTGTGGCACGTCGGCCGGGATCTGGCCGTGCGGCACACCGAGGCCGGTGAGCAGGTGTCCGAGCGCCTCGGCCGGGCCGGCCTCGGGCTCCGCCCCGAATCCGCGGAGGTTGAGGTACAGCTGCCCGTCGGGGAACCGCTCGGCGGCCCGCCGCCCCCACCACACCGCGAGGCTGGTCTTGCCGCTGCCGGCCATCCCGGAGATGACGACGGTGGCGGGGCCGTCGGCGTCGGCGGCCAGCCAGTCGTCCAGCTGGGCCAGCTCGGTGCCCCGACCCACGAAGTGCAGGCCGACCACTGGCAGCTGGCGCGGGGTCGGCGGCTCCTGCTTGACCGCTTTGCGGTGCTCGGACCGCTGCTGGGGGGGCACCGGCCGTGGCCAGCATCGGGTCGTCGGTCAGGATTCGCTGATGCAACCGGCGCAGGGCCGGCCCCGGGTCGATGCCCAGCTCGGTGCGCAGCAGGCGGCTGGCCTGCGTGTATGCGGCGAGGGCGTCGGCGCGCCGGTCCGCCCGGTACAGCGCCAGAATCAGCTGCCCGCGGAGCCGCTCGTCGAGCGGGGTCTGTGCCACCAACCGACCGATCTCCGGCAGCAGCTCATGGTGCCGGCCGGTGGCGAGCCCGGCGTCGACCCTGTCGGCGAGGGCCGCGGCGTGCCGCTGGTCCAGCGCAGGCCGGGCGGCGACGACGAGCTCGTCGGTGACCCCGCCGAGGACCGGCCCCTGCCACTGCGCCAACGCCTCGGTGAGCAGCCCCTCGGCGGCGGCCGCGTCGCCGGTGCGCAGGGCCTCCCGGCCTTCCCGGGCCAGCCGCTCGAAGCGCAGCACGTCGACGTCGTCCTCGGCCGCTCGCAGCACGTAGCCGACCGGGTGCCGCTCGATCGACCCCGGCGGCAGGAGGCCTCGCAGTTTGGAGATGTACTGGTGGAGGATCCGCTGGGCGGAGGCCGGAGAACGCGGGCCCCAGGTCACGTCGATGAGCCGGTCCGCGGAGACCGGCTCGTTGGCGGCGAGGACGAGGGCCGCGAGGACGGTTCGGGGTTTGGTGCCGCTGACCGGGACAGGCCGGCCGTCGAGCCATGCGCCGACGAGCCCCAGCACCCTGTAGTCCACCGCGCAGACAGTACCGATGCATCGAAATCTTTGCGGGACCGCGGTCGGGACCCGGCCGCCCCGAGGTGGCCGGGTCCCTTGCTCAGCTGATGCCCTTCACCGGAGGCGCGCAGTGCTGTGCGCCGGTCCAGTACCGCACGCAGGACTTGAAGTAGAACGCGGTGTCCTCCTTCGCATCCAGGTGCTTCCAGCGGATGCAGTTGCCTTCCGGCCCCGGGTTCCACAACTTCGACTGGACCGTCCGGTTGGTGGCCGCGTCGGTGTACTGGAACTCCACGTATGAGGTGTCCCCGCCGAGCTGGCAGTTCTCGAGGTGCTCGCCGTACGGGAAGAACCTGGTGAACGACTGCTGAGCGAGCTCGGACTGGTAGGAGTCGCCGGGCTGGTCGGGCCCGATCGCGGCATGCGCCGGGGTGGCCAGGACGGCTGTCAGAGCCCCGGCCGCCGCAAGGACGACGACGGACTTCCGGATGATGCTCATACGATTCCTTGCCTCCACGGTGAACACGGGTCCCAGAAGTTGTCGACGTCCGCGCAGACGCGCATGTCGATGAAGCGCTCCTCACCGAAGTCGTGCAGGTACGTCGCGCACGACGGCGCCGGCCCGGTGACCTTGTGCGTCCCCCGCTGCAGGGTGCCGTTGATCCGGATGTACTCGAACTCGATGTAGACATCCCAGCGGTCGGACTTGCAGACCGTGAAGCTGTCCCCGATGTGCTGGAAGCTGCCCGAACCGGCGGCCATGCCGAGCACGTCGACGTACTCCAGCACGTTGCGGCCGGTGTTGTTGTCCCCGGCGTGGGCGGGCGTCGCCACCCCGGCCAGCATCGCCACTGCCGCGCCGGCCACCAGGCTGATGCGGGCCAGCCGACTGCGCATGCTCCTGGTGCTCATCAGGTGATCGCCGCCACCCATGGCGTGCACCAGTCACCCGGAAGGCCTGGCGCGGGCGGTGGCAGCACCGGGTAGTCGAGGCACGCCCGGAACATGAAGGTGCGGTTCTCCGGGAAGTCCAGGTTGTGGTCGTAGCACGTCCCACCCCCCAGCCCGTTGTACTTCTGGTAGTTCACGTCGTTCCAGATGTACTCGCCGTAGACCTGGAGCCCGTCCGTCGAGTCGTCGCACACGAAGAAGTGCTCGCCGTCGTGGTAGAAGATGGCCCGGACCCCTTCGCCCCGCGAGCCCGCGGTGCGGTTCGTCCCCGCGTACGCGGCGGCTCCCCAACCCAGCACCACCACCAGCGGCACGACAACCGCCGCCGTGAGCATCCTCAGCACCTTGGCCCTGGCTCTGCCCTGTCTCAGCACGCTCGATCCTCCCTCCGATGCACTGAACCGGTCCGGAGGGCCACCACGGAAACCCGGCCCTCCTCGCCACCGATCCTGCGGAGCGGCCGTTTCGACGTTGTTCGCACCGATGTTTGGCCCGCCTTGCGCCGGCCCCCTGACCTGCGAGGACGCACCCGCACACCGATCAAGGCGGGACGGAATGCGGGGGCCGCGTACCCTGCAACGATGGCTCACGATGTGCTGCTCGGGATCGACTTCGGCACCTTCAACACCGTGGCCATGGTGCGTCGCGGCGGCGGTGAGGCACGTTCCCTGCTCTTCGACGGGTCACCGTTGCTACCGTCTGCGGTGCTCCTGGAAGGCGCCGGCGACGTGCTGTCCGGTGCCGAAGCCGTGCGGTCGGCGCGGGTGCAGCCGGATCGGTACGAGCCAAATCCGAAGCGGCGGATGGCGGACGGGATCGTCCTGCTCGGCGGCCATGAGACCGACGTGGTCGACCTGGTCGCCGCGGTGCTGGGGCGGGTGGCGGCGGAGGCGCGGCAGGTCGTCGGCCAGCTTCCGGATCGTGTCGTGGTCACGCATCCGGAGATCTGGGGCGCGTCGCGGTTGAGCCGGTTGACCGAGGCGGTCGTCCGTGCCGGCCTGCCCGGCCCGATGCTCGTGTCGGAGCCGATCGCTGCCGCCGCCTACTTCCTCGGCCAGGGCGGTCGGGTCGGCGCGGGTCAGTGCGCGGTGGTGTACGACTTCGGGGCCGGCACGTTCGACGCCGGTGTGGTCCGCCGCGGCCCCGCGGGTGCGCTGACGGTGCTGGCCAGTGAAGGGCTGCCCGAGGTGGGCGGCCTGGACCTGGACGCCGCGTTGGTGGAGCACCTGGGCCGGCTGATCGCGCAGCGGGACCCGGACGGTTGGGACCGGTTGCGGCGACCGGCCACCGCCGCCGACCGTCGTGCCCGGTGGCAGCTGTGGGAGGACGTTCGGCTGGCCAAGGAGTCGTTGAGCCGGCGTTCGCAGACGCTGGTGCACCTGCCGGTCCTGGACGAGACCGTTCCGGTGAGCCGGGACGAGTTCGAGCAGCTCGCCGAGCCGGTCATCGCGCGGACGGTCGCGGTCACCCGCGCCGCGGTGCGTAGCGCGGGTATCGGGTTGTCCGACGTCGGTGGCGTGTTCCTCGTCGGCGGGTCGAGCCGTGTGCCACTTGTCGCGACGCTGCTGCACCGCGCGTTCGGGATGCCGCCGACGGTGCTGGAGCAGCCTGAGCTCGTGGTGGCGGAGGGTGCGCTGATCCTGCTCGACGCGTGCGAGGAACGCACGCCGACCGGTGTCACGATGAGGCTGCCCGCCGATGGCGGGTCGCAGGAGGCCGCCGCGCAGGCGGGTGCAACGGCCGCCCGCCCGGCACCCGTGCCGCAGGGCTCGACTCAGGGCTCGACTCAGAGCTCGCCGCAGAGCTCGCCGCAGCGGGTCGTGCAGCTGGCGCCGGCCTCGCCGACGGCAGGCCGCGCACCGCGCTCAGACGAGGCCGCCGAACCGGGGCGGGGGCGATCGATCCGCCGCCACCTCACCGATCCGTGGAGTGTGGCAGCGGCCGTGCTGCTCGGTGCCCTGAGCGGCACGGCCGGCGGCCTCGCCGGTGCGAGCACGGCGGCCGTGCTGACCGCGGGAGCCGTGGTCGCCGTGATCGTGCACACGGTGCGGGTGGCCCTCGGAATCGTGTTCGACCGCTGAAGACCCGGTTGCCGGACGTTACCGCCAGCATCCGGACGGGCCCGGTGCCGCTCCCGGCGAGGGACCGCCCGACCGGGCCGGAAGCGCCCGGTCGAGCCTGCCGGAAGCCCTTCAGGCGTGCACGACGCCGCCGTCGAGGAGTTTGGACCAGTCCGCGCCCGCGGCCACGGCCTCCAGCGCGAAGACGCTGACCGACGGCCGGTCGACGAGCCCGTCCACCGGTGCGCAAGGGGCATGGTCGGCGGCGACCGCCTCGGCGCGGGCGGTGAGTCGTCCGGCGTTCGCCGTGAAGTAGCCGTCCCACGCGGGGCGCAGCCCGGCGCCCTCGGGCCAGGTCGACAGGAACGCCTCGGCGTGGGACCGGAACGACACGAAGCTCCAGCTGAGGTCCGCGCCGCAGAGCGCTTCGGCGGTGGCGATCAGCAGGTCGAACGCGATCGCGGGGAGCTGGCGGCCCTGGCGGCGCAACCGCAGCACGTCGAAGGCGAGGGCGGTGGTCCGCAGGTGGAACTCCGCGAGCAGGTCGGCGGCCGCCACGCTGCCGAGCATGTGCAGCCGCCGGTCATAGCGGGCAACGAGGCCCGGGATGCCGCCGTCCGGGCGGCGGTGTCCCACTACGCCGAGGCGGTCCTCCCGGACCGGCCGCTGCGGTGGACACCCGCCCGGACGCCGTTCACCGGCGCTCCGACATCCTCACCCGCGGGCCCGTCCAGGGCGGGCGTCGGGGTGGGCGCCGGCCTCGCGGATGCGGTGACCGCCGGGTTGTGCCACGTCCTCGCGGGCGATGCGGCCCGAACCGGGCCCGGCCGTCCCGTCGAGCCGGCAGCGCTGTATGCGGGCGCGAGCCGGCCGGACATCCTGGAACTGCTGGTGCGCACCGCCGCGCGGGCCGGGTTGCCCGTCCGGCTGTCCGTGCCGGCCGGCGCGGCCATCCCCGTCGTGGTGGCGCGGGTCCCACGGTCGGTGCCGGCCGTGGGTTGGGGTGACGACCTGGCGGCGGCCGCGACGCAGGCGTTGCTGTCCCTGCTCGGCCCGCGGCAACTCGCCGGTGCCGGCATGCCGCACCCGGTGCTCGACACCGGTGCCCTGCTCCCCGCCGCCGAGCGGTGGTTGCGCGAACAGCACCGGGACGCGTGGTTCGCCGACATCACCCCGGTGGACGTCGCCCGCACGGGCCTCACAGTCGTGCGGACGCTGCTCACGTGCCGTCGACCGGGATCTTGACGAACGGCGCTGCCCCGCCGGTCACGCACGTCTGCCGGACGCCCGGATCGCCGCTCGGGTGCCGTTCGGCATCGACTGCGTGTGGTCGCAGGACGGGGCATCGGCGTGCATCCGGCGTCACCCGCAACCCGCGGGTGCGCCGGGTGAACGGATCCTGCGCGACGCGGATCGGCGGCCGGCGTCCCACCCGGCCGCGGTGAGTGGGAGCTCCGCGAGCAGGGTGGTCCCGGCTCCGCGCGGGCTGTGGAGCACGATCCGGCCGCCGAGCGCTTCGGCGCGATCGTTGAGGCCGACCAGGCCGGTGCCGCGGGTGAAGTCGGCGCCGCCGACGCCGTCGTCGCGGACCACGATGCGCAGGACGCCGGCGGTGGTGTCGGTTTCGACGGTGACGGTGACGGCTGAGGCGCTCGCGTGTTTGGCCGTGTTGGTGACCGCCTCGGCGATGATGTAGTACGCGCTGACCTCGATGTGCTCGGGCAGCCGTCCCTCCAGGTGTATGTCGAGGTCGACGGGGATCGGTGAGCGGCGGGCAAGCATGCGCAGCGCCGGGCCGAGGCCGGATTCCGTCAGGACGGCCGGGTGGATGCCGCGGGAGATCTCGCGGAGCTCGTCCACGGCGTCCGTGGCCCCGGCGACGGCGCGGTCGAGCTGTGCGGCGAGCGTGTCGAGCTCGGGTGGCAGCGCCGCCTGTGCGGTGCGCAGCTGCAGGGCCAGGGCGATCAGCCGCTGCTGAGCCCCGTCGTGCAGGTCGCGCTCGATGCGTTGGCGGGTCTGATCGGCGGCGGCGACGATCCGCGCGCGTGACGCGGTGAGCTCGGTCCGGCTCTCAGCGTTGGCGACGGCGGTCGCGATGAGCCCGGTGAAGTCGGCCAGCCGCCGCTCGGTGTCGTGGGGCAGCCGTTGGCGGCGGGACCCGACGCGCATGACGCCCCAGAGCCGGCCCTCGACCTCGATCGGGCTGGCGACCATGGAGCAGATGTCGGGATCGATCGGGGACGGTGTCGCTGGCACCGGCTTGTCCACGTCGCGGCGGGCGGAGCGACCTGTGGCCTGAACCTTCGCCATGGCGGTGCGGGGGTCGGGCTTGCCGCGCCAACCCGGTGCGGACTGCTGGAGTCCGTAGCCTCCCAGCGCCGTCGCCTCCCCGTCCGGCTCGAATCGGAGGATCGCCGTGCCGTCGGCGTGGAAGAGCGCGCCGACCTCGTCGGCCACCGCGGCGAACACGCGATCGGGCGCCGCCCCGCGGGCGACCAGCGTCGCCACCCGCCGCAGCGCCGCCTGCTCGTCGGCGATCCGGCGGAACGCCGTGTACAGGTGGGCGTTGTCGAGTGACACGGCGAGCTGACCGGCGATGAGTCTGACGCAGTCGAGCCGTTCGGCGGTGAACGCACCGTGGATGAGGCGGTTCTCGAGCAGCAGCACCGCCCGTAGCATGCCGCGGTTGAGGATGGGCACGGCCAGCAGGGAGCAGGAGCTGAGGCCGGCGAAGTACGGGTCTCGGGCGAAGCGGTCGTCACGGGTGGCATCGCCCACGACCAGCAGCTCACGCATCCGCTCGACGTATCGCAGCACGGACATCGGCACCGTGTGTTCGTAGCAGGTGCCGTTGGCCGGGATGATGCTGCAGACATCCCCGGGTGCGGGCAGTATCCATTCATCCCGGTCGTCGCTCCACAGCAGCAGGTGCACTCCGGTGGCGCCGGTCATCGCGGAGAGCACCTGGACCAGGCGGGTGTACAGGCCTTCGGTGCTGGTCTCGGAGCTCAGCGCCTGCGACGCGGACAGGATGCCGAGCAGGTCGACGGTTCCGGTCGTGATGACGGGGCGGCGCTGGAGACCGTCGCCGGGATGGTGGGCGTCGTGCTTGTCGATCGGCTCGTCGTGTGGTCGCAGCGCCGGGTAGGCCCAGTCCAGTTGGTCGACTTTCGCGGTCGCGCCCCAGGCGTGGTACTCCTGACGGGCCTCGGCGAGCAGTTCATAGCCGGCGTGTTCGACGCCGTGGGCGAGGTAGAAGCGGGCCGCGTGTTCGGTGATCAGGGCCTGATGCCATGGCCGCACGTGGCGGGCGACCTCGTGCCGGGCGGCGTCGAAGCCGTGGACGGCGGCAACGAAGTCGCCGACGGCCCAGGCCCGCTCGGCCTCGAGCAACCGGAGCCAGTGCTGGAAGTTGGCCGGTGCGTCCGCGGCGCGTCCTGCCAGCCAGTGCGTCACCTCGTCCAGTTCGGACAGCAGGCCGTCGCGCTCGCCGCTGTGGCCGGCTCGGGCCTGCCCGGCCAGGGCCAGTCCACGCAGCACGTGCGCCGCGGCGGTCGGGTAGAAGGTGGCGGCAGCCGACAGCAAGGGCATCGCCGCCGCGGTGTACCGGGCCAGGCCGACCAGATCATCGAGGATGGCGGCGGCGATCGCGCGGGTGACCTGGAGGTGGAACAGCGCCCACGGGCTCTCGGCGTACCTGTCGGTGGAGACTGTCGCATCGGCGATGGTGGCGCTTTCGCCGCACAACACACCGGCCAGCCGCCGGTAGCTGTCGTACGATTCGCCGATGTGCTCGTCGCCGGTGTGCCGCACGAAGGCAAGCCCGGCGTCCACCTCGGCGACGTAGACGTCCAGCGATGGCACGCAGTCCAGCAGACCGACCATGGCCAGGTAGTAGGTGTATCCGGCGTTGGCCAGATCACCCCCCGCGATCAGGCCTGCACGGGCCTGCCGGGCCGCGCGGACACCGTTTTCGATCGGCTCGAACCAGAAACTCAGCAGCGTCGTCAGGAAGCGCACCTGCGAAGTGTCGGGCTCGTAGCCGTGGGCCTCGCCCAGTGCCAGGATTCGATGCATCGCCCGGTACCCGGCGGCGTAGTCGCCGCGCTCCGTCACGGCGGCGAAGCCGACGTGGCTCGCCGGGCCGAGGAGGGGGCCGGCGGGGCCGTGCTCGATCCAGATCCGCAGCGCTTCCAGGCTCAGCCAGGCGAGCTTGGCGTGGTCGGCGGCGAAGTAGACCGCGGGCAGGATCGCGTTGATCAGACGGGCCACGGCGAGCAGCACCGGCTCGGTGACCTCCGGCCGGGTCAGCTCGTCGACGGCGTCCTCGTGCTCCAGCCACCGGTACATGAGGTCGAACTGGCGGTCGAGCTCGGTCGGGAGCCGGTCCGCGGTCGGAACGGCGCTGCCCAGCTCACGCAGTGCCTCCAGGCCGAGCCCGATCGCCTCGACGTAGCGGTTGCGGTGGGTCAGGCCGCGCACCTGCACCGCCATGGCGGGCGCACACTCCAGCGCGGTGGTGCACAGCCCCTCGATCGTGCGGAACTCCTCGTCCGCCTCCTCCAGGAGCCCCAGGCTGTACAGGGCGGCGTGCCGGCCGGTGTGCACCTCGACGAGCGCTGCGGTCTCGTCCGGGCCGATCAGCCGCAGCGCGGCCGTCAGCAGCGCGTTCACCAGCGAGTATTCGCCGATCATCGTCGACTGGTCGGCGGCACGCCGGATCAGCTCCACCGCTCGGCGCCGCTCCGCGGGGTCGTCGACCGCATCGACCACCGGCAGGTACTGTTCCGCCGCGACCGCGAACAGCTCCGCCACCGCCGCCAGCCGCCGCGCCATCGCCAGCTGCAGGCTGCGCCGCCGGCGCGGTTCCACCCCGCGGAGGACCCCCTCACGGATCCGGTCGTGGCGAAACAGCACCGCCTCCCGCACCCCGGGCTCCAACACCAGCACCCCCTCGTTGAGCGCGGGTGCGAGTCGTTGCTCCACCACCTCCGCCGGCTCGCCGACGGCGGTCTGCAGCACGCCCAGCTCGGTCCGCCCGCCGAGGCACGCCATCGCCTCCACCGTCAGCCGCGTCGGCGCCGGCATGGCATCGACCCGCGCCGCCGGCAACCCCGCGACCTCCGGCCGGCTCAGATGAGCGCGCACCCGCGCCGCATCCCACCGCCACCTGCCCCCCGCCGCCAGTACACCGTCACGGCGCAGCGTGTTGAGCAACTCCACCGTCTCGTACGGATTCCCGGACGTGTACGGACTGATCGCTTCGCCCAGGCTCGCCGCCGCGGCCTGGTCCACGTGGAGCATCTCCGCCACCATGGCGATCGTGCCGGCTTCCGGCAGGTTGGCCAGCCGCAGGTGCTGCACCTCCGGCCGGTCACACCACCGGGACCGCGCAGCCGCCAACGGATGCACCGCGTCCACGTCGCCTTCGCGGTAAGCGGCCACCAGCAACAGACCGTCGACCGGCTCCGCGCTCAGCACCAGGTCCACGAAGCCCATCGCCGTGCGCCCCGCCCATTGCAGGTCGTCGACGAACATCACCACGGGCCGTTTCCGTGAGGCGACCGCGCGCAACACGTCGAACGCCACCCGCTGCGCCCGCGTCTGCGCGGTCAGCGGATCCCCCGGCTCGGGCGGCACCGGCAGCAGCGCCGCGAACTCCGGCACCGCCGCGGTCAGCAGGCCCGCGTTCGCGCCGGCCGCCGCCAGGATCCGCCCGCGGACCTCGGCCAGCTCGTCCTCCGACTCGGCCAGCAACAGCCGACCCAACGCCCTCAGCCCCTCGTGCACGGCGTCGCATTCCAGGTCCCGCCGGTACTGGTCGAACTTGCCCGCCACGAACCAGCCGTCCCGGCCGGTGACCACCGGGCGCAGTTCATCGACCAGCACCGTTTTTCCCACTCCTGGCGCCCCGCCGATCAGCACCCCATGACACCGGCCCGAAAGCGACTCCTCGAACGCCGCCGTCAGCACCGCCACTTCCGCGTCGCGCCACACCAGCCGTGACGGCGGCAACAGCCGCAGCGGAACGTCGCGCTCGCCGACCCGCATCGTCGCCGCGCGTGGGCCGGCGTCCCGTAGCCGCTCCAGGTCGTGGACCACGCCCTCCGCGGTCTGGTACCGCTTGTCCGGCTCCTTCTCCAGCAGATGCATGATGATCTCGGACAGTGGCACCGGGACGGTCCGGTTCGCCTGCGCCGGCGGCACCGGCACCCGAGCCAGATGATCATGGGTGAGCCGCAGCGGGTCGCCCCAGCCGAACGGCGGCGCGCCTGTCGCCAGTTCGTACAGCGTCGCGCCCAATGCGTACAGATCGGCCCGCTGATCCACCGGCCGGCCGGTGCGCCCGGTCTGCTCCGGCGCCAGGTACGCCAACGTCCCCGCGATCTCGGTGTGGTGCGTGAACCCGGGGCGAAGCTCGGCGATCGACGTCGCCAGCGCGAAGTCCACCAGGCAGAGGGCGCCGTCGCGGGACACCACGATGTTCGCCGGCGCGATGTCGCGGTGCATCACGCCCCGGCGGTGCATCCCCGCCACCGTCCGGGCCAGCTTCACCGCGAGCCCGATCAGGTCATCGGCCGCCAGCGGCTTCGCCGCCCCGGCCAGGCTCGTGCCGGCGACGTCCTCCACCACGATCGACCCCGGGCACCGCGGTGCCTCCACCAACTGCGGGACACCGACCACGCCGCGCAGCCGCCCCAGGATCGCCACCTCGTGCCGCACCTGCCGGTGCGCGTCCGGTCCCGACAACTCCTTGCGGATGACCGTGCGCCCGGCGACGACCAGCCGGGTGACCCGCGTGTGCTCGCTCTCGTACAGTATTTCGATCCGACCTGGTGGATCGCGGCCACGCAGCATCCCGCCGTTGTGCATCAGACACCTCCCGGCACGATCCGATCCACCTCAAAGCGTACTTAGCTCCTGTTCCCGGGCGAAGCCGACTATTCACGCGGCGCGATGTGGGATACCGCCGGGAGGTCACGCGCCGCCGGTGGTCCACTCGTGCTCGGGCGCGGGCCGGGCTGCCGGGCCGCGGCCGAACAGGACGAGGACGACGGTGCCTGCCACGGCGGCGCCGGTCACCGCGCCGGCGATCCCGGCCGCGGTGGAGTAGGCGTCGGGGCGGCCCGCCGACCAGCCGTAGAACGTCGCGGCGACCCCCGCAGCGGCCGCTGCCGCCAGGGCAGCCTGCGTGGGCCACAGCCACGGCCGTGGTCGTGGGTCGCCGGCGACGGTGGCGATCCACCACACGAGGCCGGCGATGCCGACGCCAATGCCGATCAGGGTGAACCCGAGACCCAGGATCGAGTCCGCCAGCTGGGCGACCGCGACGACGACCGCGCCGAGGACGGTCGTGCCCGCCGCGAAGCCGGCCAGCACCCGCCGCCGGGACAGGGCCGGCAGCAGGCCCAGGACGTACAGCGCGGACCCGATCGCGACGGCGAGGGCGTACTCGGCCCAGATGTGTTTGCCGGGTGCGGTGAGCGGCGCCGGCGGCCAGGTCTTGCCGGCGTACGACAGGCCGATGCGCTGCCATGCCCCGTCTGGCTGCCGGACCGCGATGCCGTCGCGCCGGTCGGCGACGAACACGCGGTAGCCGCCGGCGACGGGCAGGATCGCGACCTCCGCAGCGCTGAGGTGTTCGCGGGGTGAGCGCAGGTCGCTGTCGCGCCGGGCGAGGAACGTGCGCCGCCCCTCCGTCACCTGCCACGACATCCGCCAGGTCCGCCCGGCGTCGGTGCTCTCCTCGACGGCGAGCCGGCCGGGCACGACCCGGTAGCACACGTCCGGCCGATCCGGCACGCACGCGCTCGTGGCGCGCGGCGGGAGGTCCGGCGTGACGGGCGCCTTGAGGGCGGTCCAGGTCGCGCCGTCGACGGTCGCCGCGGCGTCGTCGAGGTCACTGTCGCCGTCGGGAAGGCCGTGGAAGGCGTTGTACAACATGGCCCGGACCTGCCCGTCGACGACCACGACCCGGTCCACCGCCGGGTAGTCCGGCGCGCTCGTCGCGGCGACGCCCAGCACCGCGAACGGCAGCACCACGGCGGCGCGGACACCGCGCGCGACCGGAGTGGACACCACCGGCGTCAGCGTCCGGCCCCGGACCCACCAGGCGATCCCGAGCGCGGGCAGCGCGAGCAGGTCGGTGGGGTCGGCGAGGATCGTCGACGGGCGGATCACGCTCCACGCCGCCGACGCGACATCGGCACCGCCGGGCACCGCCTTGACCGCGGCGAAGGCCACGCCCACCAGTACCGTCGAACCGGCCGCCGCCCATCGCGCCGGAAGGCGGGGGACCAGCAGGCAGCACAGCGCCGCGACCAGTGCCGGGGCGAAGACCAGACCGGCGACGTCGCTGAGCTTGCCGGTCACCACGCCAGGCGCGGCCGCCTTGAGGAGGTGGTCGTTCACCAGCAGCACGAGCACCGCGACGGCGGACACGGGATGTGTCAGCCACGCCAGCGTCACCGAAACGTTCCTCATGGGCGATCAGACGCGATCCGCGCGCCAATCGTTCCCGTTCGGGCGGGAGTTCCAGCAGGCGCGCCGCGCGTTCGGCTCGCCGGGACAGCGCGTGCCGGCCGTGTCGCCTACGCGGTGGCGAGTTCCTCGGCGAGCTCCTTCTCGTCGCTCTCGGACAGTGAGGTCTTGAGGATGACGCCGTTGAACGGCCGCATGGCGCTCGCGAACCTGTCCTCGGTGACCTTCGAGGCCATGATCACCACGGCGGAGTGGCCGGGCTCGAGCAGGTGCTCCACGCGGTTGCGGAACTCGGCGTTGATGCCGGACTTGTTGAGCTTGCCCATCAGCGCGCCGATCGCGCCGCCCAGGAGCGCCATGCCCGGGACGAAGAACAGGAGGCCGAGCAGGAGGCCGAACAGCGCACCGCCGGCCGCGGACGTGCCGATGATCCGCTGAGGTGTGTCGACATGCGTCTTACCGTTGGCGTCGACGTCGACGATGGCGAGCCCGCGCAGGTCGACGACGAAGTCCTGCTGCAGGCGCTGCACTTGCTCGTACGCCTGTCGAGCGTTCTGCGGGTTTTCGTACCCGATGACGATCAGATCCGACATGCGTGTGTGCCTCCGTCCGCTGTCCAACGACTTCCCGCCCCGGTACCCGCGTCTTCCCGACTTACCACCGGCCCGCAGGGCGATGTCTCGCCGGCACATGATGGAAGGGCGGCGTCCACCGGTTCATCTACGAGGAGTCCTCGCCCGACGACGGTAGGCGGGTGCTGGTCGACAGCGTCTGCCCGCGGGGGATGCGCAAGGCGGACGTGCAACTCGACCAGTGGCTGCGTGACGTCGCCCCTTCCGCCGGGGTGCGCCGCCGGCACGGGCACGAACCCGGCCGCTTCGGCAAGTTCCGCCGCCGCTACCTCACCGAACTGCGCGAGCCTGAACCCCGTCGGCGACCCGGCGGCACGTCCTTGTCGGCGGTCGGTCACCAGGCCAGGGAGAGTGCCGACAGGTGCTGGGACAGGGCGGCGGCGAGGACCTGGTGGTCGTGCCGGGACGGGTGCCAGTCGCAGCCCAGCAGGTCCAGGCCCAGGGCGGTGTTGTCGTAGTACAGCGCCGAGACCCGGGCGTCGCCGCCGCTGTTGCGGGCCTGGACGATCTGCTGGATGGAGTCGGCGAAGGCCGTCGTCATGTACGTCAGGTCCGGGTATGCGAGCACGATGTGCGTGCTCGTGCCGTACCGGGTCCGCAGCCTGTCGATGAAGGTCTGGTAGGCCGCGCGGTAGTCGGCGGCGAGCGCGCCGGTCGTCGACCACTTCTCGCCGGAGGTCAGGGCCGTGGAGAAGTCGTTGATGCCCAGGCCGACCACCACGACCTGCGGCCGCCACGTGCTCGGCACCGGCCACACGCCGCTGTTGTACAGCGCCTGCAGGTCCTTGTCGTAGTAGCTCGCCGGGAAGTTGTACGCGGTGTTCTGGCCGCCGTAGTTGCGGACCATGCCCATGCCGGACCAGGCGATGATCTGGTAGTCGGCGTTGAGGCCCTTCGCGGTCAGCGCACCGAACGACGCGTCGGCGTTGGAGTTGCGGGTCACGCCGCCGTTGCCGGCGCAGTCGCGGGTCGTCGACATGTTGCCGTAGCCGGCGGTCCACGAGTCGCCGATGAACTCGATCTGGCGGCTGCGCCTGGCGGCCTTCGCCAGGATCGCGCCGCCGGTGTCGGCGACCAGGCCGCCGAACTCGCCCGCGGCCCACGGGCTCTCGGTCCGCTTCGCCAGCCGCACGGTGTGCTCGCCACCCGGCAGGCCGCGCACCCAGTACGTGGTCCGGCCCGGCGTCACCAGGTTCGCCACGGTGGTGCCGTCGACCTGCACGACGTAGTCGTTGTCGGCGTCGTTGAGCGCCAGGCCGACGCCGGTGCCGCGGAACCGGCCCTCGAAGTACGTGCCGGGCCAGGTGAACTGCGCGGCGGTCCCGGCCGCCCGGACCCGGCCCACCGTGCTGACCTGGTCCAGCACGGTCCCCGCCGGGGTACTGGCGGAGGCGCTCGGCGATGCCGGCGGCGACGAGGTCGTGGTGCTCCCGGTGCAGGCGACACCGTTGAGCGCGAAGGTCCCCGGCACCGGGTTCGACGCGTTGTTCCAGGTGCCGCCGAAGCCGAAGTTCGTGGTGGCGCCGGTGCCGAGGGCGGCGTTCCACGCGGCGTTGGTGACCGTCACCGTGGACCCCGACTGGCTCACCGTGCCGTTCCACAGCTGCGTGACGGTCTGCCCGGCGGTGAACGACCAGGTCAGCCGCCAGCTGGTGAGGGGATCGCCGAGGTTGGTGACGTCCACGCCCGCGTTGAAGCCGCCCTGCCACTGGTTCGTCACGGTGTACTTGACCCGGCATCCGGCGGCGGCGTGCGCGGCCGGCGTCGTCGCGAGCACCCCGGTCGACCCGACGATGACCGTGGCGGCCGCGACGACCGTCGTACGGGACCAAATCCGCGCTGATCGCATGGGCGCTCCTTCTCGATGACTGTCGATGCGCTTCGAATGCTGCCCCGATGCCGCCGGCCGCGCACGCCGCCGCGACCGGATCATGCATCCGGACGGCGTTCAGCAGCGGTGACGCGCCCCGCCGCCGGGAAACGTTCACGGCCATACTGTTGCGATGACGATTCGGATCAAGCGGCCTACGCCGCCGGTGCCTGGATCCTGCTAAACCTCGCGGTCATGGCGGTAGGCGGAACCCGCGGGGGTGAAGGTGAACGTGTCGACGAAGGCGCCGGTGCCGTGCCGGACCGCCACGAGGACGGGCTGTGTCTCGGGCTGCGGCTGAGGCGCGTTCCAGTCGTAGGTGCTTGCGAAGTGCAGGCAGACCAAGCCTCTGGCGCCGGACGCGGCGGCATAGGCGAGGGTCTTGGCGTAACGCGGGTTGCCGCCGCCGAACAGGACGGACGGCGGCCCGAGCTCGGCGACGATCTCATCGAGTCGCCGGTCCCGGCCACTCCAACGATCAGTCTCAGCGCCCAGCTGCCGGTGCTCGTCGTCGGGCAGGGTCCGATCCACGGTCAGCCAGCCGAGTCGCCACGCTATGTCGGCATAGACAGAGGCTACGGCCGCACCGTCGTCCCGGTAGCCGGGCAGGATGGCCGTGAACGCCCCGTGCACACCAAGTGAGTTGAACGCACCGCGGACCCGAAGGTCATCGTGTTCCTGCTGCCACAGCTCGCCTGTCCCGTCGACGAAGGCGACGTCGTCCATGAGCAAGCGGATGGCCGGCTCCCAACCCCACATGCTCGGGCGGCGCAACGCTTGGTTGAGGCGGTCCAGGTGGTGGCGCCGAACCTCGTCCAGGCTGGGCGCACGGCGGATGTCAGGGGCCACGCGAAGATCGTGCCAGATCCCCGGCGGCACATGGCACCGCTGGGAGTCCCCGGTCACGACGACGAGGAACAACCCGACCTGAGACCCGGCCCACCGCCGGGGCGGGCGCCTCGAGGTGAGGCGCCCGCCTGGAAGTTGCGTTTACACGGTGCAGGTCGGCGTGGGCACGGCGTTCGTGCCGTTCCAGGTGCCGGTGAAGCCGAACGAGGTCGTGCCGTTTGCCGGGACACTGCCGTTGTACGACACGTTCGTCACGGTAACGGCCGAGCCGGATGTGCTCGGTGTGCCGTTCCACAGCTGTGTGATCGTCTGGCCGTTGGCGAACGTCCACTTGACCGTCCACCGCGAGATGGCGGCGTTCCCGGCGCGCACCGTGACCGAGGCCTGGAATCCGCCCTGCCACGAGCTGGTGACCGCGTAGGTCGCGGAGCAGGCGCCGCCCGCCGGTGGGGGAGAGCTCGGCGGCTGCGACGTGCCGCCGCCCGGGGTGGTCGGCGGTGGGGTGGTCGGGTTGGTGCCGTCGGGGGCGACCGCCCGGCCGGTCTGCGGGGAGATCATGCCCGCGCAGAGGTTGCGCGCCGCCAGGCCCTGGGCGATG
>NZ_JBFAJA010000147.1:0-20292 GCF_040654975.1 Dactylosporangium sp. NPDC050588
CGATCGACACCGCGATCAAGGGCATCTCGACCGCGCGGGCCACGCTCGGTGCGTACCAGAACCGGTTCGAGCACACGATCAACAACCTCAACACCGCGGTGGAGAACCTGTCCGCGTCCGAGTCCCGCATCCGCGACACGGACATGGCCCAGGAGATGGTGTCCTTCACCCGCTCGCAGATCCTGACCCAGGCCGGCACCAGCATGCTGGCCCAGGCCAACCAGGCGCCGCAGAACGTCCTGTCCCTGCTGCGATAACCCAAGGCGATAACCAACAACGTGAGCGGAGCCCGACCTACGTTGGGCTCCGCTCAACGGTTTCTTAAGTTTTGATTCGGTGACGATGGATTCTGTCGATCTCTGTTGACACGTTCCCCACCGGTAACAAAGGCTGCTGAGAGCGCTCTCACGAAGGAGTCTCTCGGTGCGTTTCAGGACGAAGGTGCTCGGTGCGCTCGCCGCGCTCGCCGTGGCGGTGCCGGTCGGCATCGCGGCGATGCCGTCGGCGTCGGCGCTCGGACCCAACCTGCTGCCCTTCACGGTCAAGAACACCACGGGCCGCGGCGACGCGGTCTACCTCTACGTCATCGGTGTCAACCTCACCACCGGCCGCCTCGGCTACGCCAACGCCGGCGGCACGTTCACCAACTGGGCCGGCGGGTCCAACCCGCCCTCCCCGGCGCCGGACGTCGCGATCGCCGGCCCCGGCAACGGCGGCAGCACCACGATCCAGCTGCCGAAGAACATGTCCGGCCGGGTGTACATGTCCCTGGGTCAGAAGCTGAAGTTCTTCCTCACCCCCGACGGGCTCGTCCAGCCGGCGCCGTGGGCCGCCGGCGACCCCAACCACGACATCCTGTTCGACTGGAGCGAGTTCACCTACAACGACGCCGGGCTGTGGCTCAACAGCTCGCAGGTCGACATGTTCGCCGTGCCGCACGAGGTCAGTGTCACCGGCAGCAACGGCGTCACGACCAGGACCGGCGCGCCCGTCGCCAACGGCCGGCAGAACGTCATCAACCAGATCAAGGCCCAGTCCGGCTGGGGCAACACCGTCGTCACCCGCGCCGACGGCACCGTGCTGCGCGTCCTCGCCCCGGGCAAGGCCGCCGACGCCGGGCTGTTCAGCGCGACGTACCTCGACCCGTACATCACCAACGCCTGGAACGCGTACACGTCCAAGACCCTGACGGTGGTGCCCTTCACCGACCAGCCGGGCGTCAAGTACTTCGGCCGGACCAGCGGCAACGTCATGAACTTCACCAACGGCTCGGGCCAGCGGGTCGCGTCGTTCAACAAGCCCAGCACCAGCAACGTCTGGGGCTGCGACGGCGCGCTCGGCGCCCCCAACGACCAGGTCGTCGGCCCGATCGCCCGCACGCTCTGCGCGGCGCTGCACCGCGGCACGCTCGGCACCATCGACACCCAGCCCGGCGGCGGGGCGGCGGACTTCTACAAGAGCTCGCTGACCAACCACTACTCGCGGATCATCCACGCGAACATGGCCGACGGGAAGGCGTACGGGTTCGCCTTCGACGACGTGCAGAACCAGGAGTCGCTGGTGCACTCCGGCGACCCGCGCTCCGCCGGCATCACCCTGAGCCCGTTCGTGGGAGGCACGACGCCGCCGACCAACCCGACCACGCAGCCGCCCACCGGAAACGGCAACGTCAGCGGGATCGCCAGCAACTGGCACGGCAAGTGCATCGACGTGCCGAACTGGAACTTCAACGACGGCCAGCGCCTGATCGTCTGGAACTGCACCGGCGGCACCAACCAGCGCTGGACCTGGGTCAACGGCACCCTGCGCACCGAGAACAACAAGTGCATGGACGTCGCCTGGGGCTCGAAGGACAACGGCGCCGCGATCCAGATCGCCAACTGCAGCGGCAACGCCGCCCAGCAGTTCGTCCTGTCCGCCGCCGGCGACCTGGTCAACCCCCAGGCCAACAAGTGCGTCGACATCGCCGGCTGGAACCCGAACAACGACGCCGTCCTGCACCTGTGGGAGTGCACCGGCGGCGCCAACCAGAAGTGGCACAAGGTCTGACGAGCCGAATAACCGAAATTTCGGATATGTTCGCGCAGCGGACATGTCCGAGGAGCGAGCCTCGGACATGTCCGAGGAGCAGGCCCGCCTCAGCCGGACAGGTCGAGGCGGGCCAGTTGCGTGCGGCTGGCCACGCCGAGCTTCGGGAAGGCGCGGTACAGGTGGTAGCTGACGGTCTTCGGGGAGAGGAACAGCTGCGCGCCGATCTCGCGGTTGGTCAGGCCGCCGGCGACGAGGCGGACGATCTGCAGCTCCTGCGGGGACAGCGTCGCGGCCAGGCTCGATGACGGCTGAGCGGCGGCGGCGCCCGCGGCGCGCAGCTCGGCGCGGGCGCGCTCCGCCCACGGGACGGCGCCGAGGCGGTCGAAGACCTCCGCGGCGGTCCGCAGCTGGGCGCGGGCCTCGGTCTTGCGGCGTTCGCGGCGCAGCCGTTCGCCGTAGGCGAGGTGGGTGCGGGCCGCCTCCCACGGGTGGCCGCCGAGCGCGACCGCGGCCTCGAAGTGCCGGCTCGCGTCGGGCCAGGACGGCTCGAGCAGGGCGTGGCAGCGGTGCGCGACCGCGTCGGCCCAGTCGAGGCGCGCCGCGGCGGCCCAGTCGGCGAAGCGCGCGCAGGCCGCCTCGGCCCGGTCGAACGCGCCGATCCGCACCGCCGCCTCGACCTGGTCCGGTGCGCTGTAGACGGCCTGGATCTGGTGGCGGACGGGGCCGGCCAGGGCCGCCTCGAGCCGGTCCGACGCCTCCGCCGGCCGGCCCTGCCCCAGGTCCAGCAGGGCGAGGGCCCACTCCGCCCAGGCGAGCCCGTTGGCGATGTGGTTGCCGGCGTACCGGTCGTGGCAGCGCGCCGCCAGCTCGGCACAGCGGTCGGTGGAGCCGCCGGCCGCGGCGATCCAGGCGAGGATCCCTTCCAGGTAGCCGGCCCGGTTCGGCTGGCCGGTGTCGGCGGCGAGCCGCAGCCCTTCGGTGGCGGTGGCGACCGCGTCCCGGAAGCGGCCCAGGTACAGCTCCGACGCCGCCAGCGTCACGTGGGCGAGGGGCAGCCAGCCGATCGAGCCCTCGGCCCGCGACTCGTCGGCGACGCCCTGCGAGATCGCCCGGCCGGCCTCGAAGTCGCCGACGAGCCCGGCCACGAACGCCGCGTTGAGCCGCAGGTTCGGCGGGCCGGTCCTGGTGCTGGTGAGGGCCCGCATCGCCGGTACACCCGCCGCCGGACCCTCGAAGAGGAGCCGCGCCGCCGCCGTCACCGCCGCCACGGCCGGGCCGAGGCCGTCGGAGGGGCGCAGGCCGAGGTCGTCCAGCCGCCGCGCCGCCTCGCGCACCCGCGGCGGGTCGCTGAGCTGCCACGCGTTGCGCGCCGCGTCGACCAGCAGCAGCCCGGCGGCCCGGCGGTCCACCGGCGCCAGCGCCGACGCCCCGGCGATCAGCAGGTCGTGCGCGGCCGCCGCCGACCCCTCGTCGAACGCCAGCCGCGCCCGCAGCTCGCACACCCGGGCGGTGAGCACCGGGTCGTCGACCGGGTCGCAGGACGCCAGGAACCGGCGGGTCAGGTCGGGCTGGCCGGCGTCGTTCGCGGCGACCGCGGCCGCGACCAGCCGCCGGGTCCGTTCGGCGGGAGCGGCGGTCAGCTCGGCGGAGCGCTGCAACGCCGCCGCAGCGGCCGGGTAGCCCTTGCGGCCGAGGGCCCGCTCGGCGGCGCGTTCCAGGGCGAGCGCCGCCTCCTCGTCCGGCCCGGTCGCGGCGGCGGCCAGGTGCCAGGCCCGGCGGTCGTCGTCGGCGGGAAGTGTCTGCGCCAGCGTCCGGTGTACGGCCAGCCGCCGGTCGAACGTGGTCTGCTGATACGCGGCGGCCCGCAGCAGCGGATGGGTGAACGCGATCCGCCCGGCGGCGACCGTCACCAGGCCCGCCTCCTCGGCCGCGCCCAGGCCGGACGGTGCCACGCCGAGCAGGTCCGCCGCCCGCAGCACGACCCCGAGGCCCTCGTCGGGCGAGGCGGCGGCGATCAGCAGCATCGCCCGGCCGTCGGGCGGCAGCCGGTCGATCCGCGCCGCGAACGCCTCCTGGATCCGGCGCGGCAGCAGCGCCGGCACGAACGGCGGCGCCCCGCGCGGCAGCTCCCGCAGCGCGAGGGGGTTGCCGGCGCTGTCGCGCACCAGCCGCACCCGGATCCGCGGCGGCAGGTCCGGCCGGATGTGCCGCAGCAGGGCGTCCGCGGTCTCCGGGTCCAGCCCGGCGAGCCGGTGCTCCGGCAGGCCCTCCGGGGCGAACTCGTCCCGCGCGGCGAAGAGCATCGCCACGGACTCGGCCTGCAGGCGGCGCGCCACGAACCGCAGCGCCTGCGCGGAGGAGCCGTCCAGCCACTGCGCGTCGTCGATCAGGCACAGCACCGGGCGCTCCTCGGCCAGCTCGGCCATCAGCGTCAGCACCGCGGCCCCGACGAGCAGCTGGTCGCCGCCGGCGGCCGGGCCGAGCCCGAGGGCCCCGCGCAGCGCGGCCGCCTGCACGTCCGGCAGCTGCGACGAGGAGGCGAGCGCCGGCGCCAGCAGCTGGTGCAGCGACGCGAACGGGACCTCGGCCTCGGTCTCCACCCCGGCGCAGCGCAGGACCGTCATCCCCGCGGCGCCGGCGGCCGCGTCGTCGAGCAGGGAGCTCTTGCCGATGCCCGGGTCGCCGCGGATGACGAGGACGGCGCTGTGCCCGGCGCGGGCCCGGTCGAGCACCGCGACGGTCGCGGCCTGATCGACGTCCCGCCCCCAGAGCATGATCATTCGAGGGTACTGGTCACCTGTCCGGTACCGCGACCGCGACCGCCGCTCGTACGGTCGGCGAATGGTTGAGCTCGAGGCCGTCACCAGGCGGTACGGAACGAACACCGCGCTGGACGCGGTCACGGTCGCGTTCGCGCGGGGCACGTTCACGGCGGTGATGGGGCCGTCCGGCTCCGGCAAGTCGACGCTGCTGCAGTGCGCCGCCGGACTCGACCGGCCTGACGCCGGCCGGATCACGGTCGCCGGTCAGGACCTCACCGGCCTCGGCGAGCGCCGCCTCACGCTGCTGCGCCGCGAGCGGATCGGCTTCGTGTTCCAGGCGTTCAACCTGCTGCCCGCGCTCACCGCCCGGCAGAACGTCGGCCTCCCGATGCGCCTCGCCGGCCGCCGCCCGGACCGTGTCACGGTCGACCGGGCCCTCGCCGCCGTCGGCCTCGCCGACCGCGCCGGGCACCGGCCGCAGCAGCTGTCCGGTGGGCAGCAGCAGCGGGTCGCGATCGCCCGGGCCCTCGTCACCCGCCCGGCGGTCCTCTTCGCCGACGAGCCGACCGGCGCGCTGGACACCAACACGGGCCGCGACGTGCTGCGGCTGCTGCGCGACCTCGTCGACGAGCACCAGCAGACGATCGTCATGGTCACCCACGACCCGGCCGCCGCCGCGTACGCCGACCGCGTGCTGTTCCTGACCGACGGCCGCCTCTCCGGCTCCCTGTCCGCCCCCACCGCGTCCGCGGTCATCGAGATGATGGCCGCCGCATGATCGGCATCGCGCTCGCGGGGCTGCGGCTGCGGTGGCGGTCGTTCGTGGGGACGTTCCTCGCGCTCGCGTTCGGCAGCGCCCTCATCGCCGGCATGGGGCAGGTCCTCGCCACCACCGTCACCGCCCCGGACCGGGCGCCGCAGCGGTACGCGGCCTACCCGGTCGTGGTCGCGCCGCACGACACGCTGACCGTGCCGACCTGGCGCGGCGGCGAAAGCCAGCCGCTCGCCGTCTCGCCCGGCCTGCCCGCGGACGTGGTGGCGGCGCTGCCGGCCGGGCGGGTCGACCGGATCATCCCCGCGCAGTTCGCCGACGGGCCGCCCGGTGCAGGCGCCTATTCCGGGATCGCCCGGCCGTGGGCGCTCGCGCCCGCGCTGCTGTCGGGCCGCGCGCCCGCCGCCGCCGACGAGGTCGCCACCTCGGGCGCACCGCTCGGCGCGCGGATCCGGATCGTGACCGGTGACGGGATCCGCTCGTACACCGTGAGCGGCACCGTCAAGGAAGGACTGTTCTTCACCGACGCCACCGCCGCGCAGCTGCGGCCGCAGGTCGACGCCATCGTCGTCGACGGCGACGCCGAGCGGGTCCGGGCCGCGGTCGGCGACCGGGCCAGGGTGCTCACCGGCGACGACCGCGCCCGCCTCGACCCCGGCCGCACCGCCGACGCCCGGGCCCGCAACAACGCCAACACGATCGTGGGCATCGCGCTGGGGTTCGCCGCCTTCGTCGCGATCTTCGTCGTGGCCTCGACGTTCGCCTTCGCCGTCGGGCAGCGGCGGCAGGAGTTCGCCCTGCTGCGGGCCGGCGGAGCGCTCCCCGGTCAGGTGCGGCGGCTGGTGTACTGGGAAGCCCTGGCGGTCGCGCTCGTCGCCGCCGCGATCGGCGCCCTCGCCGGTCCCGCGCTGGCCCCGGCGCTGCTGGACCTGCTGCGCGAGCGCGGCATGGCGCCCGGCTGGGTGCACACGATCAGCCCGGCCCGGTGGCCCATGTGGACCGCCTTCGGCACCGGCGTCACGGTGGCGCTGCTCGGCGCGGTCACCGCGGCGTGGCGGGCCGGCCGGGTCCGCCCCGGCGAGGCGCTGCGCGAGACGGTCGTGGAGTCCCGGACCATGCCGCCCGCCCGCTGGGTCGCCGGCGTCCTGACCCTCGGCACCGCGCTGGTCACGATGGCGGTGACGGCGTTCGACGACCCGGCGTCCGCGACCAACCGCAAGAGCTACATGCCGGTCGTGATGCTGCTGATCGTCGCCGCGGGCCTGCTCGCCCCGGCGCTCGTCGCCGTCGTCGCCCGCCGTCTCGGCGGGGCCGCCCCGCGGGGCACGGGCCTGCTGCTGGCGGTGCGCAACGTGACGGCGTCGGCGCGGCGGACGGCGGCGGTCGCGGCGCCCGTCCTCGTCACCGTCGGGCTGGCGGCGTCGCTGCTCATCGCGTCCGACCTGACCGACGAGGCGAAGAACGTGCTGCGCGCCAGGCCCGCGCACGCCGATTTCCTGGTCCTGCCCGACGGTCACGGCTTGGACCGGGAGCTCGTCGCGGGGCTGCGCGGCGTCCCCGGCATCGACGTCACCTTCAGCGCCGAGACCACCGTGTACACCCTGGAAGGCGACACCGCGCTGGTCCGGCGCGACGCGGCGGAGGCCGACGACGTGCCCGCCGGCGGGATCAAGGTCGCCGGCGACTGGGGGCTGCGCGCCGGCGACACGGCCCGGCTATGGCTCGCCGACGGCAGCGAGGCGCGCCTGCGGGTGCTGGAGGTGCTGCCGCCGGGGAGCGCGGTCGACGCCTACCTGCCGGCGTCCGCCGGGACGCTGCCGTCGGTCGCGTACGTGCGGCTGCGCCCCGGCACCGACCCGGCCGCCGCGACCGCGGCGCTGCGGGCCGCCGCCGACGGGCACCGGGCCCGGGCGGTCACGCGCGAGGCGTGGCTGGCGGCCGCGCGTCAGGGCCAGGGGTCGGCGAGCCGGCTCGGGCTGCTGGTGGTGCTCGGGATCGTGCTCGCGTACACCACCCTGGCGATGGTCAACACGCTGCTGATGGCGGCGCCGGACCGGGCGGGGGAGCGGCGGTCGCTGGGCCTGCTGGGGGCCAGCCGGCGGCAGGTCCTGGCGTGGACGGCGGTCGAGACGCTGGTCACGGTCGCGCTGGGGGTCCTGCTCGGGGTGGTCGTCGCGGTGGTCGCGGTGGCCGGCCTGTGGACGACGCTGCTGGGCGTCGCCGGTGCGGTGACGGTGAGCGTGCCGTGGGCGACCCTGGGCGCTGTGACCGGGGGGACGGCGCTGATCGCGGTCACTGCGGCGCTGGTGGGAGCCACTGACAGAGCTACTGACAGGAAGCCCCGGAGGAGCTGACAGGAAGTCCCGGAGAAATAGTGAGACCGGCACCCACGGGGGAAGGCGCCGGTCTACTGCATCCAAGGATAGGCCGCCCGCGGCGCATCCGCCAGTGCCAACCGGATGACGTCCTCCGTGGACGATCGGAGGCTGGTCCATCGCGATGTCGCCGCCCGTTCATCGGACGTTCAGCCGATCGGGTTCTTCGTACACACGTTCCATCCACAGCCTGTGGATAGCACATGTGTACGAAGAAGGTTTGCCTGCTCAGGCCCTGTGGACAACGCTGTGGAGACAGCGAGCGACCCCCGGCCGAGGATGGCCGGGGGTCGCTCGAGAGACGCGGTCAGAGGGCTCGGCGGCCCCGGCCGGCGAAGCCGGCGACCAGCGCGACACCGATGGCGGCCACGATCACCTGGACCAGGAGCTCGCCCCAGTCGACGCCAGGCGTGTCGGTCGCGATGCCGACGGCGTTGGCGATGAAGGTGCCGATCAGAGCGGCGACGACGCCGATGACCATCGTGAGCCAGATCGGGATGTTCTGGCGGCCGGGGACCACCAGCCTGCCGAGCGCGCCCACGATCAGACCGACGATCAGCGCGGTGATGATTCCGGTGACGGTCACTGTTCCTCCTCGTTTCCCGACGCAGCGGCGTCGATGTGCCGCTGTTTCAGGGGTGCCCGATCACCGATGCGGTCAAACACGCGCAGGGGTCTCCGGGGTCTCCGGGGTCTCCGGCGACTCCGGCAGCGGGCGGATCGCGCCCGCCAGCAGGAAGGCGACGGTCAGCAGGACAGGGATCGCGATGAGTGCCCGGAGGACCGACATGTGGTCGCCGAGCACCCCGATCAGGGGCGGGCCGCCGAGGAACGCGCAGTAGCCGATCGAGGCCACCACGCTGACCCGCCCCGCGGCCCGGGCCGGGTCGTCGGAGGCGGCGCTCATCGCGACCGGGAAGCCGAGCGAGGCGCCGGTGCCCCACAGGAGCGCGCCGGCGTACGCGGTCGGGGTGTTGGGGCCGAAGATGAACAGCGCCAGGCCGGCCAGGGCGATCACGGCGAGCGCCCGCACGACGGGGACGCGGCCGAAGCGGTCCAGCAGCGCCGGGCCGAACCAGCGACCGGCGGTCATCGCGGTCAGGAACACCGTGAAGGCGAGCGTGCCGACGGCGGGCGGGGTCTCGTACCCGTCGATGACGGCCACGGCGATCCAGTCGATGCCCGCGCCCTCGGTGAACGCGAACGCCAGCACGAAGACGCCGACGAGCAGGGTGCGCGGCTCGGTCCAGAACTCCAGCAGCCCGCCCTTCTTCTCCGGGGAGCCGTCTTGCGCGGACGCGGGCGCGTCGTCGGGCAGGAACGTGCGGACCATGACGAACGTGCTGGCGCCGGCCAGGACGGCGACGGCGATCAGGTGGGCGGTGACCGGCACCTTCAGCGCCACCATCGCGGTGCCGAGCAGGGCGCCGGCGACGGTGCCGACGCTGTACCCGGCGTGGAAGCGCGGCATGATCGCCCGGCCGAGGCGGCGCTCGACGAGGGCGCCCTGGACGTTCATCGCCACGTCCCAGGCCCCGTTGGCGAAGCCGAACGCGAACAGGCCGAGCACGACCGGCGGCACGCCGAGGTGATACCCGGCCGCGACGACGGTCAGGCCGACGGCGAGCAGGACCGCCATCGCCGCGACCGTGGCGCGGGAGCCGAGGCGGGCGACGATCTGGCCCGACAGGACGAGCGAGATGATCGACCCGACCGCGATGGCGACGAGGACCAGGCCGAGCTGCGACGGGCCGAGGCGCAGCTCGTCGCGGATCTGCGGGATGCGGGTGGCCCAGCTCGCCATCGCGAACCCGGACCAGATGAAGGCGGCGTAGACGGCGCGGGTCGCGGCGCGCAGTGATCGGTCGGTGGTGAGCGCCGGCCCGGCGGTCAGGGTCATCGCGGGTCTCCGTTGATCTGTGGGTCTTGTGCGGGTTGGTGCAGGACCCGGGCCACGATCACGCGGATCTCCTCGCGTGAGACGGGTGCCGTGGACAGGGTCTTGTGCATGACCAGGCCCTCGATCAGGGCGTCGACGCCCCGGGCGGTGGTCGGGTCGACGAAGCGCTCGAGGACCGCGCGGCTGGTGCGCATCCAGGTCTCGGTGATGGTGCGCAGCTCGGGGTCGCGCAGCGCGGCCAGGTAGAGCTCGTAGGCGATGGCCCAGTCGGCGGTGTCGGCGCCGGCGTCGCCGTGGATCAGGTCGGTGACCGCCTCGACCAGCGCTTCATGCGTGTGTACGTGCAGGAAGTGCGACTCGTAGACGACCGACATCCGCTCGGCGTGCCGCCGGAAGGCCTGCGCCCGAAGGTCGTCGAGGCTGCTGAAGTGGTACGTCAGCGACCCCAGCGGCACGTCCGCCGCCGCCGCGATGAGCCGGTGGGTGGTGCCCGCGACGCCGTGCTCGGCGATCACCGCGATCGCGGCGTCGACGATGCGGTCCTTCCGGTTCGGGTCGTGCCGCCGGGTCCCCGCCGCCACCTCAGGCCGGGCCGGCCGCGGGCGCCGGAGCGGGCGTGGTCGCCGGCGTGGCCGCCGGTGCCGGTGCGTCGGTGAGGTGGCGGACGATCCGGGCCGGGCTGCCGACCGCGAGGACGCCCGCGGGGAGGTCCCGGACCACCACCGAGCCGGCGCCGACGACGGTGTCGGCTCCGATCGTGACGCCGGGGCAGACGATGACGCCGCCGCCGAGCCAGACGTTGTCGCCGATGACGATCGGCTTCGCCGCCTCCCACTTGTCGCGGCGCGGGCCCGGCTCCAGCGGGTGGGTGGAGGTCAGCAGCTGCACCCGGGGCCCCATCTGCACGTCGTCGCCGATCGTGATCGTCGCGACGTCGTTGCAGACCAGGCCCCAGTTGGCGAACGCGCGGGCGCCGAACGTCGTCTGATACCCGTAGTCGCAGCGCAGCGGTGGCCGCACGTAGGCACCCTCGCCGAAGCCGCCGAGCAGCTCGGTCAGCACCGCCCGCAGCCCCTCGTGGTCGGTGGGGTCCATCGTGTTGAACCTGTGGGCGAGCGCCTGCGCGCGGGCGTCGTCGGCCGCCAGCTGCGGGTCCTCGGCGCGGTACAGCTCCCCGGCGAGCATCCGCTCCCGCATGGTCCTCTCGGTCATGTGTACAACCGTACACTCGCTATGTACATCTGTACACTACGCGTCCGCCACGCTGCGCCGCCGGCTGATCAGCGCGGTGACCAGGGCGGCGGGGATCCACAGGTACACCGCGAAGAACCCGGCGAACTTCAGCGCCGCGGCGGTCGAGTAGAGGACCGCGACGACCGGGTTCACCGTGGCCGGGTCGGGCAGCATGACGAAGGAGAGCAGGTTCTCCACCGCGTCGCACAGCGGGGCGAACGGGCCCAGCGCCACGGCGGCGGCGGCGACCCGCCGGCCGCGGCTACCGGCTGGGAACGCGCGGGCGACCAGCGCGAGGGTGGCCGTGAAGAACAGCGCCGTGGCGGCGATGAAGGCGAAGTCCATGAACTGGGTCTGCCAGTAGACGCCGAGGGTGCCCGCGTCCCGCATCGCCGTGTACCAGCCGGAGAGCTTGCCGGCGCTGAACGACAGCTGGCCGACGTAGTAGGGCACCGGGTAGCCGGACCGGGCGTAGAAGCCGTCGAGGACCGTCTGGGTGACCCGCTGGGCGACGAAGCCCGCCACGGTGGCGCCGGCCAGGACGGGGAGCTTCGCGCGCTGCACACGTTCAATGAATTCCATGGAATGTATCTTGCGAGGGCCGGCGGGGTGACGTCAAGTGTTCCATGGAATATATTTGCCGCATGACCCCTCAGACGCGCGCTGAGCTGCAAGGGCGGGCGATGCGCGAGCTGTCGATCGCGCACCAGCTCGCCGAGACGCGGCTCAACCGGGCGCTCCGCCCGCTCGGCCTGACCATGACCCACACCGCGGTCCTGCTCCACCTCGCCAACGCCGGACCGGGCTCGGTCGGCGACATCGCCGCCGCGATGGAGGTCAACCAGCCCGCCGTCTCGAAGACCCTCAAGACGCTGGTCGACCGCGGCGCGGTGACGATGGAGGCGGCCCCCGGCGACGCCCGCCGGCGCAGCGTCGCGCTCACCCAGCTCGGCGGCGAGCTGATCGGGCAGGCCATGCGCGCCATGCACCCCGACGCGACGGTCGCCTTCGCCGGCCTCGACGACGAGCGGCTGCGCCAGCTCGTCGACCTCCTCGCGGAGGTCCGCGCCACCCTGGACGCGGCGCGGCGTTAGCGGCCGGACTGCTTGGCCGGGTGGGTGCGGCTGGGCTTGACGGTGCCGGGCTTGACGGTGCTCGGGCGGGAGGCCTCCACGGCGGAGGGCTCGACATCCGCGCCTTGGTCATCCGCGCCTCCCTCGCCCGGGCGGGAGGCCGCCGGGGTGGTGGGCGCGGGCGTCGGGGCGAGGACGCCCCGGCAGAAGTCGTTGATCCCGGTCGCGCTCTTCGCCGCCTGGGCGAGAGTGCGGCGGTCCTCGCCGCTGACCGGCGGGGCCTGCGGGTTGGTGCGGCTCGCCTCCCACGCGCGGCAGAGCTCCTTGATCCGGGCGGTGCCCGGGCCGCTCGCCTCCGGTGACGGCGAACGTGACGGCCCCGGTGTGACCGCCGGCGACCTGGCCGGCGAGCCGGAGGGCGGCGTGGCCGGCGCGCTGTCCGAGTCGTCGCCGAACAGCGACTCGACGGTGCGCCGCACCGGATCCGGCAGGGGCGCGCCGCTCGCCGCGTACGCGGTGCCGCCCAGCGACACGACGGCCGCGACGGCGCACGCGATGAGGGCGTTGCGCCGCCGGCGCCACGTGCGGCGGTAGGCCCGGCGGAACTCCCGCACGGTGTCGTCCTCGCCGGTCAGCTCGGCGGGCAGGGCCGGCCCCGCGGCGGCGACGAGCAGTGCGGCGACGCCCGCGTGCCGCCCGGCGGCCGGCTCGCACAGGTCGAGCAGGCGTTCGGCGACGTCGGGCGTCAGGCCGTCCAGGGCCAGGCCGTCAGGGGCCGGCGCGTCAGGGGCCAGCGCGTCGTGGATCGGTGTCTCGGGCATGATCAGCCGCCTTCCCGCGGATCTGTGCCGCGGTGCGCCTGGACTTCGGGGTGTTCGGCCAGCCGGCGCAGCCCTCGCATCGTCGCGACACGGACCGCGCCGGGGCGCTTGCCCAGGACCTTGGCGGTGCCGGCGACGTCGAGACCGGCCACGACGCGCAGCATCACCGCCTCCGCCTGGTCGGGGGGCAGGGTGCGGATCATCCGCAGCGCCCACTCGGTGCCGGACCGGTCGCCGGCGTCCAGGGCCACGTCGCGGACGATCTCGCCGGCCGCCTCGCGGACCTCGTGCACGGTCTGGTGCGGCTCCTCGCGCCGCCGCCACGCGCGCCGGTTCTCGTCGATGCCGCGGTTGCGGGCGATCCGGAAGAGCCACACCCGGAACGCGGTCGTGCCGCCGCTGAACCGCCGCAGGTCCCGCGACGCCTGCAGCCACGTCTCCGACGCCACGTCCTCGGCGGCGTCGCCGCAGACGACCCGCAGGTATCGCAGCACCAGCGGCTGCAGCGCCCGCCACAGCTCCGCGAAGGCCGCGGCGTCGCCGCCGATCGCCCCGGCCAGGGCCATGTCGAGGCGGTCGTCGAGCGTGGTCTCGCCCAGCGCCAGCTCGACCGGCGACCTCCCGGCGTCGCCGTCCGCGGGCATCCCGGCGTCGCCCCGCGCGAACGTGCCGGCATCGCCGGCGTCGACCGCCGGCGTCCTGGCGTCGGCGCCTGCCGGGGGACCGGCGTCGGTGCGCGCGAACGTGCCGGCGTCGCCGCCCGGCGGGGGCTTGGCATCGGCGCGCGGGGACGTCCTGGCATCGCCGCCCGTCGACGAGCGCGCGGGGCAGCCGTTGGAGTACGGCGTCGGGTGGGTACCGGCCAAGGCGGTCACGGCCGGCCCGACAGATCCGACGGCCACGCCCGGACGTCGCGCGCCACCCACGGCTCGAAGCCCTGTGGCGCGTGCAGGTCCATGGAACGGGTCGCGTGCGGTGCCCGTTCCGGGGCCACCCCCGGCGCCTGGTGCGGTTCGAGGGCGTCCGGGAGCCCGGGCGGGGTGACGGCGGCCGCGGCGAGGCCGGTGCGGACCGATGCCTGCCAGCGCTGCCGGCCGCCGAGCAGCGCGGCGACGGCCGACTGGATGACGACCAGGTAGAGCAGCTGGCGGTACACCACCTGCTGCAGCGGCACCGTCCACAACGGCCCCAGGGACTCGCGGTCGAGCCGGAGCGCGTAACCGGCGGCCAGGACCTGCAGGGCGGTGAAGCCGCACCACACCGCGGCCACCTGGGCCCAGGGCAGGAAGAGGAGGCTGTAGACGGCGTAGACGTCGATCAGTGGTGCGGTCAGCGGCAGGAGCATCTGGAAGACCGCCAGGTAGACCAGGCCGCGCCGGCCCAGGTGGCCGCGCTCGCGGACGGCCCGGCGGTGCTTCCAGGCCGCCTGCATCGTGCCGTAGCACCACCGGTACCGCTGCCGCCACAGCTGCCGCAGCGACGACGGCGCCTCGGTCCAGGCGATGGCGCGGTCCGCGTACACGACCCGCCACCCGGCGCGCAGGATGGCCATCGTCAGGTCGGTGTCCTCCGCGAGGGTGTCCGCGGGCACCCCGTCGGTGTCCAGCAGCGCCGCCCGGCGGAACGCGCCGATCGCGCCCGGGATGGTCGGCATGCACTCGCCGAGGTCGAACATGCGCCGGTCGAGGTTGAAGCCGACCACGTATTCCAGGTGCTGCCACCGGCCGAGCAGCCCGCCCCGGTTGGCGACCTTCGTGTTGCCGCTGACCGCGCCGACGGACGGGTCGGCGAACGGCTGGACGAGCCGGCCGACCGCGTCGGGCTCGAAGACGGTGTCGCCGTCGACCAGCACCAGCAGCTCCCCGCGGGCGGCCGCGACGCCGGTGTTGAGGGCGGCAGGCTTCCCGGCGTTGGCCTGGCGGATCAGGCGGACCCCCGGAAGCGCGAGACGGCGCACCACATCGGCGGTGTCGTCGGTGGAGCCGTCGTCGACGACGACGACCTCGAGCGCAGGGTAGTCGTTGCCGATCAGCGAGCGGACCGTCGCGGCGATGTTCGCCGCCTCGTTGTAGGCCGGCACGACGACCGACACCAGACCGAAGGACCGCAGCCGCCCCGCGACGGCGCGGCGCGCGTGCCGGCGGGCGATGGCCACCTGGACGGCGAGCCTGATCAGGGCGAGGACGGTGGCGGCGACGATCAGCCACCACATCGCGACGCTGATCCAGCCGCCGGCAGTCTGCGCCCAGCGCAGCGCGTGGCCGCGGGCGACGTCGCCGGTGCCGGCGGCCGTGTCCGGCGGCAGGCCGAGCCCTTCGGAGACCGTGACGAACCGCCGCCCGGGGGTGGCGGTGATCCGCTCGACCGCCGCCACCGTCTGCGTGCGGTCGCCGCCGCCGTCGTGCAGCAGCACGACACCACCCGGCGCGGCCGCGGCGACGATGGCGTCCACCCCCGGCCGCTGCCAGTCCTGCGTGTCGCGGTCGGTCATGACGGTGAGGAACCCGGCGGGCAGCCGCTCCGGCACCGACAGGTACGGCGGCCGCAGCAGCCGCACGGTCCGCCCGGTCGCGGCGGCGATCGCGGTGCGGGTGAGGTCGAGCTCGAGCCGCTGCCGCCAGGCGGGCAGCGCGGCGAGGTCGGCGTGGGTGAAGGTGTGCACGCCGAGCTCGTGCCCTTCGGCGACGATGCGCCGCACCAGGTCAGGGTGCTGGTTGACCCGCGAGCCGACCACGAAGAACGTGGCCCGCGCGTGGTGGCGGCGCAGCGCGTCGAGGATCAGCGGCGTCCACCGCGGGTCGGGCCCGTCGTCGAACGTGAGCGCGACCGCGCCGGCCGGCATCCCGGCGGAGCGCACGGTGCCGTCCGCCTGGACCTGCAGCACCGGTCCCAGCTCGCCGGGGGCCGCCGAGGGCGAGGCGCCCGGCACGCCCCGCACCCAGCCGTCGAGGCACAGCTCGGCGAGCAGGACCGCCATGACGAGCAGGAGCAGCAGCCAGTGCGCCCGCGGCGTCCTGGACGCCCGGTGGGACACGCGTCGAGCCACGGCTACTTCGTCCTGCTTGGTCGCGGATTGCCAGGGTGCGACGTCTTGCGGTTGCCGTGCGGCTCGCTGGCGCTCGCCGACGGGCTGGGCGGCGCCTCGCCACTGGTCACGGGCGCGGCGGCGGGGCGCGGCGTGGAGGGCTTCGCGGAAGGCCGCACGGACGTGCCGCTGGTCGGCGCCGTCCCGAGACCGTCCTGGTGGCGACCGATCTGGCCGTTTTCCGGCAAACCGGGCAGCGGCACCGGCGAGGCGCCCAGCAGCCCGGCGATCAGCAGCGCGCAACCGGCCGCGAGCAGCACGCCGAGGCCGGCCCCGAGGACCGTGAAGAGCCTCCGGCGCCGGCCGGTGCGGTCCACGAAGACCGGGTCGACCACATCCACGGGAGAAGAAGCGGCGGGCCCCCCGAAAGCGTTACGGCGTGATCCCCGTGTTCGTCGGGTCACGCAGCGCTTCATCGATGTCCGCGGTCGTCCTGGTCATGATCGCCTGGACCTGACCGCGGCCCAGGGCCCCGGGCGCGCTCCACAGCTCCCGCAGGTCCTTCGCGATCACCGACTCGACGATGATCCAGGCCGAGACCGACGGGTACATCTTGCCGTGCGGGATCATCTCCCGGAACGCGGCGTACTCCGGCTCGGTCGCCAACTTGGTGCCCTCGATCGCCTCGGTGCGGGCCGGCCACAGCCCCGAGTTGACGCTGTAGCGCTGCTGGCTCGCCTTGCCCGTCAGGTACCGGACGAACTCGAACGCCGCCTCGGGATGCTTCGCCTCCTTGAGGATGCCGAGGTTGGAGCCGCCCAGGAAACCGAAGCGGCCCGCCTTCCCGGCCGGCATCGGCGCCGTCGACCAGCCCGCCTTCAGGCCGGCGCGGGAGGGGTCGGAGGCGAACTCGGCGACCGACTGGGAGTTGTCGATGGTGATGGCGCCGGTACCTTCGGCGAACGCGCGCGGCACGTCGCTGGAGGACAGCGCCATCGCCTTCGGGTCGTCGTAGAGCCCGATGAGCCGCTGGTAGTACGTGACGCCGTCGACCGCGGCGGGCTCGGCGAGCATCGACTTCGTGCCGTCGTCCTTGATCAGGTCGCCGCCGGCGCCCCAGATGAACGGGGCCACGTTGTGGATGATGCCGAAGTTGTTCTGCAGGCCGATGGCGAGCGGCGCGACCCCGGCGTCGGACGCCTTGATCTTCTGCAGGGTCTCCTCGAAGGAGTCCCAGGTCGCGAACGCCTCCTTCGGATCCAGGCCGAGCTTGCGCAGCACGTCCGTGCGGTAGAACAGGGCCCGGATGTCGATCAGCCACGGCAGCGCCGTGATCTCCTGCGCCGTGATCAGGTGGCTGGAGCTCCAGCTCGCCTTGGCGAAGACGTCCTCGCCGCCGACCGCCGCGATCTCCTCGATGCTGTACGGGCGCAGCGCGCCGATCGAGCTGAAGCCGGCCACCCAGGTGGTGCCCAGCACCGTCACGTCGGGGCCCTCGCCGCTGGTCGACGCCGTGCTGAGCCGGGTCAGCGCCTCGTCCCACGGCACCCGGACCGCCTTGACCGTGATGTTGGGGTGCGCCTTGTGGAACTCCTCGGTCTCGGTGATGACCGCCTGGTCCTGCACCGGCCCGCCGTACGGCATGTACCAGAACTCGATCGTGACGGGCGGCCGGTCGGCGGCGTATCCGATGCCACCCGCGCCCTCGCCGTCCTTCTTCGCGCACGCCGCAGCGGGCAGGAGCGTCGCGGCGGCGGCCGCCGCGGACATGATCAGCCGGCGCCGGCTCAGGCTGCGTTGCACTGGGGAGCCCCTCATGAAGGGCCAATCGTCCCGAAGCCCCGGGTACTGAAGAATCTCGGGCACAAAACTCGAAGGTCGGCGCGTGCGTGCCGATAGCCATGCCATGCGGAAGGTCGGGAAGCTCGGGTGGCGCTGGCCGCGGGTGCTGGCGCTCGCGATCGTGCTGCTCGGCGGGGTCACGTTCGCCAACGTGTACCTGCACGGCAGGAGCCAGTCCCAGGAGGCCACCCGGTCGCGCCTCAGCGAGCTCAACATGCTGCTGCACGAGGAGAGCTCGCTGCAGTGGAAGACCGTCGCCGACCGCAACACGCCCGTGACGGTCGCCCGGGAGCTCGGCGAGATCCGCAGCCGCGAGCGCGACATCGTCGAAGCGCTCGGCGACCTCGACGCCGCCACGGTGCAGCGGCTGGAGGACAGCGTCAGCGCGTACCACGCCGTGCTGGACACCGAGCTCGGCATGCTCGGCGTCGGGAAGATCGCCGAGGCGCGGGCGCTGGAGAAGCGGCAGACCGAGCCGCAGTTCGGCCGGCTGAACGCCCAGCTGCGCAGCCTCGAGCAGCAGGCGGCCGACGCCGCCGCGCTGGCCAACACCGTCGCCGACCTGTCGCTCGCCGTCGCCATGACCCTCGCCGTCACCACGATCGGCTGGCTGCTCTACCGCTTCGAGCGCGAGCACCGCCTCACCACCAAGGCCAACGAGGAGATGCTGGAGCAGCAGCAGATCGCCCTCGACACGCTCGCCGAGCACGAGGCGCTGATCCGCCACCAGGCGTCCCACGACCCGCTGACCGGCCTGCCGAACCGCCGCATGCTCACCGAGCTGCTGGAGGGCGGCGACTGCGCCGACCAGGCGCTGCTCCTGGTCGACCTGGACAACTTCAAGCCCGTCAACGACCAGCTCGGCCACGCCGCGGGCGACGACCTCCTCATCGGCGTCGCCGGCCGGCTGCTCGCCGCGGTCCGCGGCGACGACACCGTGGTCCGCCTCGGCGGCGACGAGTTCGCGATCGTCATCGCCGGCGGCGACGCGAGCGTCGCGGTCCGCGTCGCCGAGCGCATCGTCGCCACCGTCGGCGAGCCGTTCGAGATCGCCGGCACCGAGGTCCGCGTCGGCGCCAGCGTGGGCGTCGCGATCAGCGGCGGCGGCCGCGACGGCGGCGAGCTGCTCCGCGACGCCGACATGGCGATGTACCAGGTGAAGCAGGGCACCAAGGGCGGCTTCGCCGTGTACAAGGAGCCGGCCGTCCGGCTGGTCCACCAGGCCGTCCGGTAACGCGCGCGGCGCCACCTCCGCTCCTTCGCGCATGAAGGAAAGGATCCTCGCACTGACCGCGGCGGTTGCCACGGTCGTGTCCGTCGGGGCGGCCGGACCGGCGCACGCCACGCCGACCGGCGAATCGGCGACCGCGACCGTGTTCTTCCCCAACCCGGTGCAGGCCCTCGGACTGCAGAGCCTGGTCGATGCGAAGGACGCCGACAGCCCGGCGTTCGCACCGGCCTACCGTCAGATCACGCTCACCGACCTCGACGGCACCGGCAAGCTGTCCGGCCGGTACGTGGTCGTGAAGAGCTCCACCGGCAAGGCGGCCCTCGCCGTCGGCGGCGCGTTTCCCGCCTGGCATCGCGACGCCGACCAGTTCGAACAGGTGATGGCCTACCACTGGGTGACCACCGCGCAGCGGTACCTGCAGCACCTGGGCTTCGGCTCGGCGCTCAGGCCGGTCAACCAGCGCCGGATCGAGGTCCGCATCGACCAGTACGGCGGCGACAACTCGTTCTTCCGCGACGACAAGGCCAACATCACCCTCGGCAAGGGCGGGGTCGACGACGCGGAGGACGCCGAGGTCATCGTGCACGAGTACGGCCACTCGGTGCAGGACGGCCAGGTGCCCGGGTTCGGCACGACCCTGGAGTCGGGCGCGATCGGTGAGGCGTTCGGCGACTACCTGGCCGTGGCGGTCACCAGCTGGGCGACCGGGGTGCCGGCCCGCACCCCGGAGGCGTGCGTGGCGGACTGGGACTCCGTCTCCTACACCAGCACCGTGCCGCACTGCCTGCGCCGGCTCGACGGCACCAAGCACTACCCGGAGAGCGTCGTCGGCGAGGTCCACGCCGACGGCGAGATCTGGTCCCGCGCCCTGTGGGACATCCGGGCGGCGCTCGGTGACACCCGGGCCAGCACCCTGATCGTGGAGGCGCAGTTCGCCTTCGCGGTCGACACCACGTTCGCGGCGGCGGCCCAGGCCACCGTGGACGCGGCACAACGCCTCTACGGCACCCAGGCCGCCCAGGCGACCCGGGCCGCGTTCGTCGCGCGCGGACTGTTGTAGGGGGTTTCATGTCCCGGATCGCCGCAACCCCGGCGATCCGGGGCAATGATGGACCCATGAAGCTGGGGCTGCACTAGGGCGCGTTTCATAAATTTGTGCAGGCCGGGTGAAGTCACGGCGTGGCGGTGATCGAAATCTGAAGAGGTCTCCGGTAAATGGTTCAGCGA
>NZ_JBFAJA010000148.1:0-20261 GCF_040654975.1 Dactylosporangium sp. NPDC050588
GGCACGTGCCGCAGCGCCGGGTTCTTGCCGGCGGTGAGGGACCGCTGGGCGCTCGGTACGCCGGCGGAGTCCCACATGAGGGCCTGCCCGGCGGAGGCGGTGACCTTCCCGGTGCTGTCGCGGGTCTCGTAGCCGCCGCCCGGCTTGTTCCGCAGCGACCAGCCCGTGCTGGTGAGGCCGAACTCGAGCTTCGCCAGGGCCGGGTTCGCCGCGGCCTGCCGGGTCTTGACGATGAGGGAGTAGCCGAAGCCCTCCACTGTGGACTGCACCTGCAGGTCGATGGCGGGCAGCACCGACTCGTAGACGGCGGTGTCGCCCTCGATGCGGGGCGCGGGCAGCTTCGACGGCCAGGTCAGCTTGAGCGCGCCGCCGGTGCCGTTGAGGGTGACGAGCGGTTCAGTGCCACCGGCGGAGAACCGCATGTCCGCGACCGACGCCGCCGGCGCGATCGTCGCGCCGTCACGGCGCAGGTTCAGGTCGATCTGCCGCCACGCGCCGTCCTTCTTCGTCCAGTGCGGCACCGCGTAGCTCTCCCGCACCCCCACACCTACTTGCCTATCAGGAAAGTGGACTGGTACTTTCCTGATAGGCAAGTATTGAGCGGAAGGAAACTGAGATGGGTGCGGCAGAGCTCAACCCCGACGACGCCGCGCAGGCGCTGGCGCTCGTCCGCGACCGGCAGCAGCAGGTCCTCGCGATCCCGCCACTGCCCGGATGGTTCTGGGCCGCCGTTGGAGGCCTGGCCGCCGGATTCACCGCGGCCGTCGAGTCGGGGCGGCCAGTGCTGGTCGCCACGGGCGCGGTGCTGTTCGTGGCGGGTCTCGGCGCCGTCATCCTCGGGACGCTGCGGCGGCAGCCGTACAAGGTGCGCAACCGTCTCATCGGGGTGCGTGGCGGGCTGCGGATCGCCGCGTTCGTGGTGGGTCTCGTCGCCGTCGGCCTCGGGCTGGCCTGGGTGCTGCAGGACGCCGGCGTGCCGATGCCCGGCACCGTGACCACCGTCGTCATCGCGGCGCTCCTCGCCGCGGCCGGGCCGCTGCTGAGCCTGCGCCTGCAGGACGTGGTGCGGCGCGCCGCCGACCGGGAGCTCGACGCCCGATGACCGCCGCGCGCTTCGACGAGCTGATCCACGCACCGACCCGCCTCGAGCTGGTGTCGCTGCTGGCGGCGACCGACTGGGCCGACTTCAGGCAGCTGAAGGAGTCCGCGGAGCTGTCGGACTCGGCGCTGTCCAAACAGCTGTCGACCCTCGAAGGCGCCGGCTACGTCGAGATCCGCAAGGGGTTCGTCGGCCGACGCCCGCGCACGACGGCGCGCCTCACTCCTGCGGGGCGGGTGGCGTTCGACGGTCACGTGGCGGCGCTGCAGGCGATCGTCGCCCGCGCCAACGCCTCGATCGTCGCCCGGCCCTGACCCGTCGCCGGACCGGCCGCGCCGGGTTGACCGCCCGAGGTGGTGGCGCCGGCAGGCCGACGCCACCACCCGTGCGCCGTCACCGCTGGGCGGTGCCGTAGTAGGCGGTCCGCATGATGTCGCGGAGGTCGTCCAGCATCGGCATGCGCGGGTTCGCCGGGGCGCACTGGTCCAGGTAGGCGTTCATCGCCTGCTGCGGCAGCGCGTCCAGGAACGTCTGCTCGTCGACGCCGACGGCCTGGAACGACGGCTCGATGCCGACCTCGGCGCGGAGGCGCTCCACGGCGGCGGCGTAGGACTCCACGCCCTCCTCGGGGGTGCCGGCCGGCAGCCCGAGCGCCTGGGCGATCTGCTGGAAGCGCTCCGGGGCCACGTACCGCTCGTACTTCGGCCAGGCGGTCAGCTTCGCCGGCACCGTGCCGTTGTGGCGGATGACGTGCGGCAGCAGGATCGCGTTGGTGCGCCCGTGGGCGATGTGGAACGTGGCGCCCAGGGTGTGGGCCAGGGCGTGCACCATGCCGAGGAACGCGTTGCCGAAGGCCATGCCGGCGATCGTCCCGGCGTTGTGCATCTTCTCCCGCGCGGTCGGGTCGGTGCGGCCCTGGTGCACCGCCGCCGGCAGGTACTGGAACACCAGCTTGATCGCGTGCAGGGCGAGGCCGTCGGTGTAGTCGTTGGCGTACACGGAAACAAACGCCTCGGTGGCGTGGGTGAGGCAGTCGAAGCCGCTGTCGGCGGTGACGTTCGCCGGCAGGTCGGCCGTCAGCACCGGGTCGATGATCGCGACGCTCGGGGTGAGCGCGTAGTCGGCCAGGGGGTACTTCATGCCGGTCTTCGTGTCGGTGATGACGGCGAACGGGGTGATCTCCGCGCCGGTGCCGGACGTGGTCGGCACGCAGACGAGCCGGGCCAGCCGGCCCAGGGCCGGGAACGTGAACGCCCGCTTGCGGATGTCGAAGAACTTCTCCCGCATGTCGGTGAACTCGGTGCCGGGGTTCTCGTACAGCAGCCACATCACCTTCGCCGCGTCCATCGGCGAGCCGCCGCCGAGCGCGATGATCGTGTCGGGGCGGAACGAGCCCATCAGCTCGGCGCCCCGCTCGACGGTCGCCATCGTCGGCTCCGGCTCCACGTCGTCCAGGATCTGCACGGTGACCGGGTCGGCGCTGCCGCGCAGGACGCCGCGGATGCGGTCGACGTAGCCCAGCCTGGTCATCGTCGGGTCGGTGACGATCGTGACCCGGTGGACGTCGGGCATGTCCGCCAGGTACCGGATGGCGTTGGGCTCGAAGTAGATCTTCGGCGGGACCTTGAACCACTGCAGGTTGTTGGTGCGCCGGCCGATCCGCTTGATGTTGAGCAGGTTCACCGCCGAGACGTTGCCGGACACCGAGTTGCGGCCGTAGCTGCCGCAGCCGAGCGTCAGCGACGGCAGGAAGGCGTTGTAGACGTCGCCGATGCCGCCCTGCGACGACGGCGAGTTCCAGATGATCCTGACCGCCTTGACCCGCCGGCCGTAGGCCTCCGCGGTGGCGGCGCCGGCGGTGTGGATGACCGCGCTGTGCCCGAGCCCGTCGAGCTCGACCATCTGCTCGGCGAGCCGGAAGCCCTCCTCCGTCGAGCCGGCGCGCAGGACGGCGAGGACGGGGCACAGCTTCTCCCGGGTCAGCGGCTCGTCGGGGCCGACACCGCCGACCGGCACGAGGATGACCGAGGTGTCCGCCGGCACGTCGAAGCCCGCCCCGGCCGCGATCCACGCCGCGGAGCGGCCCACCACGTCGGGGTTGAGCCTGGCCCCGGCGCAGTTGGAGCCGGCGGCGGCACCGAAGATGAACCGCTCCAGCAGCTCCTTCTCCTGCGGGGTCGCGATGTGCGCGTGCAGCCGCTCGAACTGGGCGAGCGCCTCGCCGGCGATGGCCTCGTCGAGGATGACCGCCTGCTCGGAGGCGCAGATCATGCCGTTGTCGAAGGTCTTGGAGACCACGACGTCGTGCACGGCGCGCACTACGTCGGCGCTGCGTTCGATGTACGCGGGGACGTTGCCGGGCCCGACGCCGAGCGCGGGCTTGCCGGCCGAGTACGCCGCGCGGACCATGGCGCCGCCGCCGGTGGCGAGGATGACGGCCACCCCGGGGTGCCGCATGAGGGTCTGGGTCGCCTCGATGGACGGCGCCTCGATCCACTGGATGCAGTCGCGGGGCGCGCCGGCGGCGACGGCGGCGTCGCGGACCACCCTGGCGGCCTCGGCGCTGCACCGCTGGGCGGCGGGGTGGAACGCGAACACGACGGGGTTGCGGGTCTTCAGCGCGATCAGCGCCTTGAACACCGTCGTCGACGTGGGGTTGGTGACGGGCGTGACGGCGCAGACGACCCCGACCGGTTCGGCGATCTCGACGATGCCGTTGATCTCGTCCCGGGCCACGATCCCGACGCTGCGCAGGCCGGCGAGGCTGTGCGCGATGTGCTCGGAGGCGAAGACGTTCTTGACCGCCTTGTCCTCGAAGACGCCGCGCCCGGTCTCCTCGATCGCGAGCTCGGCGAGGCGGCCGTGCTGGCTCAGCGCCGCGACCGAGGCCTTCTTGACGATGTGGTCGATCTGCTCCTGCCCCAGTGCCGCGTACGCGTCGAGCGCCCGCAGCGCCCTGGTCACCAGGCGGTCGACGGCCGGCGCTGTCCCTTCGACGGCCAGGACGGGCACGTCGAGCGGGCTGAGAGTCCCGGTCACCGTCATCACTTCCTTCCCGAGGGCGGCGCGGACCGCACGGCCCGCACCGCCATCCTTCGGGCGGTCAGGGCATCGAACCCAGTGCCCGACGTCCCGCGCGGGGATGACCAAGGTCCCGCCCGCCGACGACTGCGACGGGGCACGACGCGTTGCGCACGAGCGTGCCGGTCCCCTCGCCGGCGCCCACGACGACGAGCGACGCGGCCCTCGCGGCGTCGAGCAGCCGGGCGGCGGGGTCGACGCCGTGCAGGGCGTCCAGCGCGACGGCGACGTCGGGATGCGCGGCGCGCCGGTCGGCGATGGCCCGGCTGAGCAGCAGCCGGGTGCCGGCGTCGTCGCGCGGGTCGTCGGGTCCGCTGACGGCGCACACCCTGACGCCCGTGCCGCGGCGCTGCGCCGTCTCGAACGCGTGGTGGATCGCCGCCGCCGACGGCGCGGCCGGGTCGAGCCCCAGCAGGACCGGGCCGCGCCCGGTGTCGCCGGCGCTCACGACGACGACGGGGCATGAGGCGTACGCCATCACGTGCGCGGTGACGGCGCCGACGTGGATCCGTCCGGCCCCGCCGCGCGCCGGGGGCCGTCCGTGCCCGCGCCGGCCGAGCACGACGACGTCGGCCGAGCGGGCCACCCGTACCAGCGCGGCGGCCGGCGCCCGTTGCACGACCGCCGCCTCGACGTGCACGCCGGGGTGGGCCGCCGCCAGCTCGTCGCGGACCGTGTCGAGCAGCCGCCACGCCTCCGTGTGGGCGTCGGCGGTGAGGTCGGGCGGCAGCAGGCCGGCGTACGCGACCCGGTCCAGCTGGGAGTGCACGAGCCGCACGACGCCCCGCCCGGCGGCGGCCTCGGCGGCGGCGTGACGGGCCGCCGCCCAGCCGTCCGCGGAACCGTCGAACCCGGCGACGACCCTGATCCGTGTCGGCATGGCGGTCAGGCGTCGATGTGGCCGAGCCGGGCCGTCGTGTCGTCGAAGCCCCATTCGAGCTCGTCGTCGGTGACGCCGACGACGCCGTCGACGCGGTGGATCAGGCGGACGGCGATCTGGGCGCTGCTGCGCCGGTCGATCTTCCCGGCGAGGGTCACATGGCCGTCCGCGACGGCGACGTCGACCTCGACCGGGTCGATCCACATGATGCCGCGCAGCACCGACTCGATGATGTCGGCGCGGATGGCGGCGTCCTCCCGCAGGTACCGCCGCAGCAGGTCCCGGCGGGAGACGATGCCGACCAGGTTTCCGGCGTCGTCGACGACGGGGAGCCGCTTGACGTCGCGGAGCTCCATGAGCCGGGCGGCGTCGGTGAGGGTCGCGGTCGCGGTGATGGTGACCGCGGGTGCCGTCATCAGCGCCTCGGCGTGCTCGCCGGAGGCCTTCTCCTTCGCCAGGCGCTGCCGGCGGCGTTCGAAGAGGCCGGCGTGCGCGCCCGCGCCCCACTCCACCTTGTGCAGCAGGTCCGCCTCCGACACCACACCCAGCACCCGGCGGTCGCCGTCGACGACCGGCACGGCGCTGACCCCGAACTCGACGAGGAGGTCGACGATCTGCTTGTACCCGAGGTCGGGTGCGACGGTGACCACGCCGGTGCTCATCACATCACGTACCAGCAGCGCAGACATCGACCTGCTCCCTTCCGGACGACGGTGGTCTCCCCTCCACCCTCCGCCGGGCCCGGTCCCGGCACACGGGCCGAAAGTCCCCCGGTCACGGGCCCACGGCCCCGACCGGTGGACGCCGGTCGGCGGCGCTGGTGGACGTTCGGCGGTCGCCGTCAGGTAGCAGAAAAGGTCACCATCGGTGACGCAGGGTGTTGTGCCGCACACGGATCGGGAAACGCATGTCCAACGTCATACCTGAGGTCGCGGACGTCCACGTGGGTCGCCAGGCCATCTACGACCGGCAGGGCGACGTCGCGGCGTACGAGCTGCTGTTCCGCGACGGGCCCCGGGCCGGCGCCGCGACGGACGGCGGGTCGTTCGCGACGAGCCAGGTGATGGTCGCCGCGTTCACCACCGTCGGCGTCGAGGAGCTCGCCGGCGGGCGGCCCTGCTTCATCAACCTCACCGCCGACTTCCTGCTCGGCGACCTGCCGGTGCCGTTCGCCCCCGGGCACGCCGTCCTGGAGGTGCTCGAGACCGTCGACGTCGACGACCGGCTCGTCGAGGGCGTCGCCGAGCTGGTCGCCCGCGGGTACGTCATCGCCCTCGACGACTTCGTCCCCGGGTCGGGGCACGAGCGGCTCTTCGCCCTCGCGTCCTACGTGAAGGTCGACTTCCTGGGCACGACGGACGCGCAGCGCCGGGCGATCCTCGCCGCCCGGGTCGCGCACCCGCACCTGCGGTTCGTCGCCGAGCGGCTGGAGACCGACGAGGACGTGGCGGAGGCGAAGGCGCTCGGGTTCGAGCTGTTCCAGGGGTACGCGCTGAGCCGGCCGGCGGTCGTGTCGGCCCGGACGCTGAGCGCCTCCCGGCTGCGCTGCGTGCACCTGCTCGGCCTGCTGATGGCGCCCGACGTGGGGCTGGACCGGGTCGTGTCGATCGTGTCGATCGACCCGGCGCTGAGCTACCGGATGCTGAAGGCGGTCAACGCCGCCGCGGCCGGCGCCGCGCACCGGGTGTCGTCGGTGCACGAGGCGGTCGTCATGCTCGGCACCGCGCAGATCCGCGACTGGGTGACGCTGATGCTCGTCGGCGACCTCACCGAGGCCGGCGAGGAGCAGACCGCCGACATCCTCGTCCACGCGCAACTGTGCCGGCTGATCGCGGAGGGCACCGGCGTCGCCGGCGACGAGGCGTTCACGGCGGGCCTGCTCGACGCCGTCGCGAGCCTGCTGGGCCTGCCGATCCAGGCCCTCGCCGGCTCGCTGCCCCTGGCCCCGGCGGTCCGCGACGGGCTGCTGCACGGCGCGGGTGCGCTCGGCGACGTGCTCGCCGAGGTCGGCGCCCACGAACGGGGCGCCCCGACCCGCGGCGGCGGCAACCTCCTCATCAAGCACCTGGCGGCCCTCGCGTGGGCGACGAGGACGACGCAGGCCGTCCGCTCCACCTGATCCGGGACCAAGGTCCCTGGTCAGGAGGGTGACGGCGGACGGATGCTCGGAAGCGTGTGCGAATACTGCGGCTGCCAGTCCCTGGCGGCGATCGACGAGCTGACCCGCGAGCACGACACGGTGGTGAACCTGATCGGCGAGGTCCGCGCGGCCCGCGCCGCCGCCGACACCGGCGGGATGGCGGACCTGGCCCGGCGGATCGCCGCGGTGCTCGGCCCGCACACCGAGGTCGAGGAGCAGGGGTTGTTCCCCCTGCTGGCGGGCGAGTTCCCGGACCAGGTCACCGCCCTGGAGGCGGAGCACGACGCGATCGAGGCGGTGCTCGGGCAGGCCGCCGCCGGCACGCCCACCGACCCCGCGTGGCCCGACCGGTTCGTGCGGATCCTCGACGTGCTGCGCGACCACATCCTCAAGGAGCAGGACGGCGTGTTCCCGGCCGCGCTGATCAGCCTCAGCGGCGCCGACTGGGACGCCGTCGACGCGGTCCGCGCCCGCGTCGGCTCCCCTACGGCCTCCCCAGCAGGCGGTCCAGCACGGCGTTGAGGGCCGGCGACGGCGGGGCGCCCTCGAAGTCGAAGATCACCACCGGGCAGGCGTCGCGGGTGACGCGCACCTCGCGGGTCTCGCCGAGCACGTCGCGCAGCACCAAGACGTCGACCGTCCCCGGCAGCGCCTTGCAGTCCAGGTACGGGATCTCGCCGGCGGTCGCGTCCGCCGCCGCGTTCACCGCCGTGGCCGCGTCACCGGCGGCGCCCCGGTCGGTGACCTGGCGGGTGCGGTCCCACGCGTCCCCGTCGCGCGGCTGCCGTCGCCGTACTCCAGGGTGAGGTGCCCGCCGCCGAGGCCGACGGTGAAGCACGGGTCGATGTCGCTGGTCGGGAGGGTGTTCAGCGCGGTGACCAGGCCGCCGACGTCGCGGGTCAGCACGAGCCGCCGCGGCGGGCCGGGCCGCCGCACGTGCAGCTCCGGGACCTCGATGTACCGGCAGAACACGGCACGGACCGCGCCGGCCCGGGCGAGGTCGCCGGCCGCGCTGGACGGCAGGTCCCCGTTCCCCCCGCCGAACCGCGCCGGCGGCGCCGCCGGGCAGTCACCGGCGCCGGGCCGGCCAGGAACCGCCGTGTCCGGTCCGGCCGGCACGCTGGGACCGGGCCTGGCGGTGGCGAAGGCGGCCGCCCCGCCGATCAGCACGGCGGCCACGGCCACCGCGGCCAGCATCCCGGTGAGCCGCCGCCGGCGCCGCACCTTCCGGCCGACCGCCGCGAGCCGGTCCGGCGGCGTCGCGCTCGGCAGCTCGCCCCGCCAGCGCCGCTGCCACCAGCTGGAGTAGGTGGTGTAGAGGACCCGCCGCACGTACGCCTCGGGGCTGCCGCCGACCGCGATCCTGTCCCAGTGCTGCCAGCTGCGCGCGAGCGCCGTCTGCAGGAGGTCCTCGGCCCGCCCGGCGTCGCCGGTCAGCAGCCACGCCGCCCGCAGCAGCACGTGCGACCGCGTCGCCACGAACTCGGCGAAGCCTTCCGGTGGTGCGGGTGTTCGCGTCATCCGGCCCTCCCGCCGAGTAAACCGGATGGCCGGCACCGGCGGTTGACAGCCGGGTGGCTCAGTGCGGCTTGGCGACGGTGAGCAGGACGGCGGCGTCGTCGAGGGCCTCGAGGGTGTGCCGGGCGTCCGGGATGGCGAGCAGGTCGCCGGCGGCGGCCTCAACGGCGTCGGTGGCGGTGGTGGCGTCGGTGACGGTGGCGAGCCGGACCCGGCCGTGCAGCACGTGCAGGGTGGCCTCGCCGGGGTTCTCGTGCTCGTCGAGCTTGCGGCCGGCGGCCAGGGCGATGAGCGTCTGGTGCAGCGTGCGCTCGTGACCGCCGTACAGGGTCTGGGCGCTGCGGCCGCTGGAGGCGGTGCGGGCGGTCGCCAGGTGCTGTTCGACGAGTGCGGGCAGCGATGACGAGGACATGTCGGGTTCCCTTCAGGTGGTACGGCGGGCCAGGGTGCTCATCTTGACGGCGGTGTAGACGGCGGCGGCGAGGGCGACGTCGGACAGCAGCATCAGGCCGATGGCGTAGGAGCCTTCCACCCCGTACACCCAGCCCATGACGAGTGGCGGGACGAACCCGCCGAGGCCGCCGGCCGCGCCGACGACGCCGGTGACGGCGCCGACCTTGTCCGCGGGGGCGACCTTGCCGACGAGGGCGAAGACGGCGCCGCCGGCCGCGCCGAGCAGGGCCGCCATGCCCAGGAAGGCGATGGTGGCCACCGGCATCAGGGCCGGCTGGAACGCCTGCACGACGGCGAAGAGCGCGGTGCCGGCGAAGCACCAGACGAGGACCGGCACGGGGTGGAAGCGGTCGGAGAGCCAGCCGCCGGTGGGCCGGGCGATCACGGCGAGGACGACGAACCCGGCGGTGCGCAGCGCGGCGTCGTCGGCGGTGAGGCCGTAGACGGTCTTCAGGTAGGCGGGCAGGTACACGCTGAAGGCGACGAACCCGCCGAAGCCGACCGCGTACAGGAAGCACAGCTGCCAGGTGACGCCGAGCCGGCTCACGGCCAGGACGCGGGAGACCGCCGAGCCGGCCGGTGGCTGCCGGCCCGGCGCGTCCCGCATCAGCAGGAAGGCGAGCACCGCGTAGACGGCGAGGACGGCGGCCACGATGAGGAACGGCGTGTCCGCACCGTATGCGTCGGCGAGCTTGACGGTGCTGAAGTTGGCGACGGCGGTGCCGCCGGTCCCGATGCCGAACACGCCGAGCGCGAAGCCCTTGCGGGCCGGCGGGTACCAGCCGGAGACGAGCGGGACGCCGACGGCGAAGGTGGTGCCGCCGAGGCCGAGGAAGAACCCGGTGACGATGAGCGCCGGGTAGGACGACACGACGGTCAGGGTCAGCACGGGCACGATGGTGGCGAGGCTGACGAGCGGGAACATGACGCGCGCGCCGTACCGGTCGGTGAGGGCGCCGACCGGGATGCGGCCGAGCGAGCCGACGACGACGGGCACGGCGACGAGCAGCGACTGGGCGGCGAAGCTCAGCCCGAGGCGCTCCTTGACGCCGGGCCCGAGCGGGCCGAGCAGCGCCCAGGCCCAGAAGTTCACGGTGAACCCGATCGTCGCCAGGATCAGGTTCCGCCCGGCGCCGGGCAAGGTCACCGCCGGCGCCGGTGGTGCGGCCGCCTTCTTGGTCGCGGGTCTGCCGGTTCTCGCCATCTCATACCTCGGCGGTGGTCGGGCCGGCGTTACCGCCGGCGGGCGGAGGCGTCGTCGGTGGTGGGCAGCTTCGGCGGGCCCTCCCAGCCGGGGCGGGCGGGCCGCAGCCCGGGCCTGGCGTCGCGGCTGCGGTACACCACGTAGGGGCGGGTGAGGTAGCCGACGGGGGCGCTGAACGCGTGCACGAGCCGGGTGAAGGGCCAGAACGCGAACAGCGCGAACGCCATGATGATGTGGACCTGGAACGACGTCGGCACGCCCGCCATGAGGTCCGGGTCGGGCTGGAAGACGAACAGCGACCGGAACCAGGGGGAGATCGTCTCGCGGTAGTCGTAGCCGTCGCCGGCGATGTTCGCCTTCACGGTGGCGAGCAGACCGAGGACGATGACGGCGGCGAGCACCAGGTACATGCCCTTGTCGTTCTTCGTGGTGGCGGCGAAGACCGGCCCGGTGAGCCGGCGGCGGGCGATGAGGATCGCCATGCCGATCAGGGTGCAGAGGCCGGCGACGGTACCGATGAACACGGCCGACAGGTGGTAGGCGTGCTCGGTGATCCCGACCGCCTCCGTCCACGCCTTCGGCACCACCAGACCGCCGACGTGCCCGATGAGGACCATCAGGACGCCGAAGTGGAACAGCGGGCTGCCCCAGCGCAGGACGGCGGTCTCGTACAGCTGCGACGAGCGGGTCGTCCAGCCGAACTTGTCGTAGCGGTAGCGCCAGATCAGGCCGCCGACGAGGATCGCGACGGCGACGTACGGGTACACGACCCAGAGCAGGACGTTCATCGGCGGCCTCCGGTGGTGTCGACGAGTCCGAACGGTTCGAGGCCGACCTGCTCGACGGGCGGGCCGGTGCGGGCGAGCCGGACGGCGGCGGCGAGGTCACCGGGCTGCGCGGGTGGCAGCATCGCGCGGACCGCCTCGATCGCGTGCCGGTACACGGAGCCGTCGAGGGCGCCGCTGAGCAGGTCGAGGCCGATCCGGTTCTCCCGCAGCAGCCGCCAGCCGTGATCGGCAGCGGGATCGGGCGCGGCGGCGAGGTCGAGGACGGCGGGCAGGTAGTCGGGCAGCTCCCCGTCGACCAGCTCCAGACCGGCGGCCTTGTACCCGGCGGCGAACAGGACCAGGGCCTCGCCGCGCCGGCGGGTGTCGCCGCAGGTGTAGTACGTCAGGTGCAGGCAGCAGCGGCGCCGGAAGTCGAACAGCTCCACGTACTCGGCGGCGAGCCGGCCCGCATCGGTCGCGGCCCGGTGGTCGGCGACGAGCCGCAGCGGCGAGGCGACCGCGGGTGGGAGCCCGTCCAGCGCGGCGACGATCGTCGGTACCGCTGCCGACACAGAGCTGTCGGGGTAGCGCAGCAGCAGCGACGCCGCACGAGCGGCGACAGGACGCCAACCGGTCACGAGTCACCGCCGTCGTTCTTCGGCGGGAACAGGCCGTCGGGAGTGCCTTTGCCGTCCCAGTTGAGCAGGTTCACCCGGGTCTCCTTGTCGGCGGGCGCGGCCACGGTGTCGGCGGTCTGCCGGTTGCGCAGCATGTGGAAGTTCTCGATCGAGATCGGCGCGGGCGTCCCGGACATCTCGCCGAAGGGGCCGCCCTCGAGGCTGCACTCGGTGCCCAGCTGCTCGAGCCGGTGCGCGTCGTCGATCAACTCCGGGTGGGCGGCCGGGATGACGTACCGCTCCTCGTACTTGGCGATGGCGAGCAGCCGGTACATGTCGTCCATCTGCTGCCCGGTCATGCCGACCCTGGCGGCGATGGACTCTTCGCGCGGCTCGCCGAGGTTGATCCGGCGCTGATAGGAGCGCATCGCGGCCAGGCGGCGCAGCACGGCGGTGACCGGGGCGGGGTCACCGGCGGTGAACAGCCCGGCGAGGTAGTCGACGGGGATGCGCAGCGCGTCGACGGCGCCGAACAGGTTCCCGACGTCCTCGCCGTCGTGGCCGGTCCCGGCGAGCGCGTCGACGACCGGCGACAGCGGCGGGATGTACCAGACCATCGGCATGGTGCGGTACTCCGGGTGCAGCGGCAGCGCCACCTCGTACTTCATGATGAGGTCCCAGATCGGGGAGCGTTGCGCCGCGGCGATCCAGTCCTCGGGGATGCCCGCGGCGCGGGCCGCGGCGGCGACCTGCGGGTCGTTCGGGTCCAGGAACACCGACCGTTGCGCGGCGTAGAGCTCGCACTCGTCCTTGACGGCGGCGGCCTTGCCGACCCGGTCCGCGTCGTACAGCATCAGGCCGATGTAGCGCAGCCGCCCGACGCACGTCTCGGAGCAGATGGTCGGCTGGCCGATCTCGATCCGCGGGAAGCAGAACGTGCACTTCTCGGCCTTGCCGGTGCGGTGGTTGAAGTAGACCTTCTTGTACGGGCAGCCGGTGACGCACATCCGCCAGCCGCGGCACCGGTCCTGGTCGACGAGCACGATGCCGTCCTCGGCCCGCTTGTAGATCGCGCCGGACGGGCACGACGCGGCGCACGACGGGTTGAGGCAGTGCTCGCAGATGCGCGGCAGGAAGAACAGGAACGCCTTCTCGTACTCCTGGCGGACCTGGTCGGACAGCTGCGCGAGGATCGGGTCGCCGGCGGCGACCTCGTTGCCGCCGGCGAGGGAGTCGTCCCAGTTCGCCGACCAGGTGACCTTCGTGTCCCGGCCGGTGAGCAGCGACTTGGGGCGGGCGACGGGGGTGTCGTCGCCGGCGGGCGCGGTGAGCAGGTGCTCGTAGTCGTAGGTCCACGGCTCGTAGTAGTCCTGCATCGACGGCAGCTTGGGGTTGGCGAAGATGCTGAGCAGCTTCTTCACCCGGCCGCCGGCGCGGGGCTTGAGCCGCCCGGTCCTGGTGCGGGTCCACCCGCCTTCCCAGCGTTGCTGATTCTCGTACGTGCGCGGGTACCCCTGCCCGGGGCGGGACTCGACGTTGTTGAACCACACGTATTCGACGCCGGACCGGTTGGTCCACGCCTGCTTGCAGGTGACGGAGCAGGTGTGGCAGCCGATGCACTTGTCGAGGTTCATCACCATCGCCATCTGGGCCATGATGCGCATCAGTACTCGACCTCCTGGGACCGGCGGCGGATGACGGTGACCTCGTCGCGCTGGTTCCCGGTGGGGCCGAGGTAGTTGAACGCGAACGACAGCTGCGCGTAGCCGCCGATGATGTGGCTCGGCTTGATCAGCAGCCGGGTGAGCGAGTTGTGGATGCCGCCGCGGCGGCCGTTCGTCTCGGCCTTCGGCACGTCGATGACGCGTTCCTGGGCGTGGTACATGTACACGGTGCCCTCGGGCATCTTGTGGGTGACGACGGCACGGCAGACGACGACGCCGTTGCGGTTGACCGCTTCGATCCACTCGTTGTCGGTGACGCCGATCTTCGCGGCGTCGGCCTCCGACATCCACATCGTCGGCCCGCCGCGCGACAGCGTGAGCATGATGAGGTTGTCCTGGTACTCGGAGTGGATCGACCACTTCGAGTGCGGGGTCAGGTAGCGCACGGTCAGCTCCAGCTCCCCGGTTCGCCCGAGCCGCGGCTCGCCGAAGAGCTTGTGCATATCGAGGGGCGGGCGGAAGACCGGCAGTTCCTCGCCGAGCTCCTGCATCCAGTCGTGGTCGAGGTAGAAGTGCTGCCGGCCGGTGAGCGTGTGCCAGGGTTTGCGGCGTTCGACGTTGATGGTGAAGGGCGAGTAGCGCCGCCCGCCGTGCTCGCTGCCGGACCATTCGGGGCTGGTGATCACCGGTACCGGCCGGGACTGCGCGTCGGCGAACCGGATCTGCTTGCCCTCGTGCTCGCGGGCGAGGTCCGCGAGGCGTTGCCCGGTGCGCCGCTCGAGGAACTCGAACCCTTCGGTGGCGACGCGGCCGTTGGTGGTGCCGGACAGGGCGAGGATCGCCTCGCACGCGCGGATGTCGGTGTCGATGCGCGGGCGGCCGTTCAGCGTGCCGTTTGTCTTCTTCAGGAACTCGATCTCGGGGTTCACGTCGACGGTGACCGCCTTGGTGGTGGTCCCGAGCCGGTCCAGCAGGGGGCCCAAGGTCGCCATCTTGTCGGCGATCGCGCCGTAGTCGCGTTCGACGACGATGAACTTCGGCATCGTGCGGCCCGGCACGGCGGCGGTCTCGCCGGCCTTCCAGTCCCGCACGATCCCGCCGGGGGTGGCGAGCGCGTCGGGCGTGTCGTGCTGCAGCGGCGCGGCGACGATGTCCTTGCGGACGCCGAGGTGCGGGCCGGCGAGGTCGGAGAACGCCTTGGCGATGCCGTGGAACGCGGTGAAGTCCGTCCTGGTCTGCCACGGCGGGTTGATCGCCGGCGTGAACGCGTGGATGAACGGGTGCATGTCGGTGGTGTTGAGGTCGTGCTTCTCGTACCAGGTGGCGGCGGGCAGCACGACGTCGGAGAACAGGGTGGTCGACGTCATCCGGAAGTCCAGCGACAGCAGCAGGTCGAGCTTGCCCTCGGGCGCCTCGTCGTGCCAGACGACGTCCCGCGGCCGCTTGTCCGGTGGCGCTTCGGTGGCGCGCAGCGACGCGTCGGTGCCGAGGAGGTGCCGCAGGAAGTACTCGTTGCCCTTCGCCGACGAGCCGAGGAGGTTGGCCCGCCAGACGGTGAGGACGCGGGGCCAGTTCTGCGGCGCGTCGGGGTCGGCACCGGCGAACCCGAGCCGGCCGTCGACGAGCTCCTGGGCGACGTGCGCGGCCGGGTTCTCCGGGTTCGCGGCGAGGGCCTCGTCGGCCACGTCCAGGGGATTGCGGTCGAAGTTCGGCATCGACGGCATCCAGCCGAGCCGGGCCGACTGTGCGAGGAGGTCGGCGGTGTGCCGGCCGGCGAACGCACCCTTCGCGAGGGGTGAGGTGAGCGCGTCGGCGGTGTACTGGTCGTAGCGCCACTGATCGGTGTGCAGGTACCAGAACGCGGTGCCGATCATCTGCCGCGGCGGCCGGGACCAGTCCAGGCCGAACGCCAGGTGCGACCAGCCGGTGACGGGCCGGCACTTCTCCTGCCCGACGTAGTGCGCCCAGCCCCCGCCGTTCACGCCCTGGCAGCCGGTGAGCGTCGTCAGCGTCAGCATCGCCCGGTACGTGGCGTCGGAGTGGAACCAGTGGTTGGTGCCGGCGCCCATGAGGATCATCGACCGGCCGCCGGAGCGTTCGGCGTTGTCGGCGAACTCCCGCGCGATCCTCGCGACCTGCGCGGCCGGCACGCCGGTGATCGGCTCCTGCCACGCCGGGGTGTACGGCTCGGCCGGGTCGTCGTAGCCGGCGGGCCACTGCCCGGGCAGTCCGGGGCGGGCCACGCCGTACTGGGCGAGCATCAGGTCGTAGACGGTGGTGACGAGCCGGCCGCCGACGGTGGCGGTCGGTACGCCGCGGCGCAGCAGCTCGGGCGTGTCGTTGTCGAAGCGGGGCAGCACGACCTCGACGGCGGCGCCGCCCTCGCAGCTCAGCCTGGGCGTGATCGCGCCGAGGTCGAGGTTCCACCGGCCGACGCCGGCCTCGCTGAACCGGTGGCCGAGCGAACCGTTCGGCACGGCCGGCGCGCCGGTCGTGGTGTCCCACAGCGCCGGGCGGAACGCGGCCTCGGGGTCGGTCTCCCCGAGGTCGGCGGCGGTCACGAACTTCCCGGGCCGGTAACCCTGCTCGGACGGCTCCAGGGCGACCAGGTACGGCAGGTCCGTGTACCGGCTGACGTAGTCGGCGAACCGGGGGACGGTCCGTTCGACGAAGCACTCCTTGAGCACGACGTGCCCCATCGCCATGGCGAGGGCGCCGTCGGTGCCGGGCTGGGCGGGCATCCACTCGTCGGCGAACTTCACGTTGTCCGCGTAGTCCGGGGACACGACGACGACCTTCTGCCCGCGGTAGCGGGCCTCGGCCATCCAGTGCGCGTCGGGGGTGCGGGTGACCGGGACGTTGGAGCCCCACATCATCAGGTAGGACGCGTCCCACCAGTCGCCGGACTCGGGCACGTCGGTCTGGTCGCCGAACATCTGCGGCGACGCGACGGGCAGGTCGGCGTACCAGTCGTAGAACGACAGCATCGTGCCGCCAATCAGCGACAGGAACCGCGCCCCGACCGCGTGCGACACCATCGACATCGCGGGGATCGGCGAGAACCCGGCGACGCGGTCCGGCCCGTACTGCTTGACGGCGTGCACGTGCGCGGCGGCGACGAGCTCCTGCGCCTCGTCCCACGAGACCCGCACGAGCCCGCCCTTGCCGCGCGCCCGCTGGTAGGCGCGGCGGCGCTGCGGGTCGGCCTGGATGTCGGCCCACGCCGCGACCGGGTCGCCGAGGCGGGCTTTCGCCTCCCGGTACATCTCGACCAGGATCCCGCGCGCATACGGGTAGCGGACCCGGGTCGGCGAATACGTGTACCAGGAGAACGCGGCGCCGCGCGGGCAGCCGCGGGGCTCGTACTCCGGCCGGTCCGCGCCGACGCTCGGGTAGTCGGTCTGCTGCTGCTCCCAGGTGATGATGCCGTCCTTGACGTACACCTTCCACGAGCACGAGCCGGTGCAGTTGACGCCGTGCGTGGAGCGGACGACCTTGTCGTAGGACCACCGGTCCCGGTAGAAGCTGTCCGCCTCCCGCCCGCCGATCTGGTGCAGCGTCCGCCCGTCGGTGGAGACCTCCGCCCGGCGCACCAGCCCGCCGACGCCCAGCAGCGCCCTGCCCGCCTTCTCGGCCGCGCTCGTCATCGCCTAGTTCCTCCGTAAATGACCTTGAGGATTAGATTCGTCCGATTCGCGCCGCGAGGCAAGCCGAACGCGTGATCCCGTGCCATCTGACCGCACCGCAATCCCCGGGCGACCGTGCCGAAGGTCCCGAGTTGCTCGGGACCATCAGACCGAAGCGGGCGCGCGGAAACCCGCCCCCGACGGGCGGGACGCCGCCCCTGCTACCCGGCCGGGTCCGGGCCACACCCGGCGAACCGCCGGACCATTCGCCGGGCGTGCCATCCACCGCGTCTCTTGCGCGGTACCCGGTGCTCAACGTGGCCACAGATTCACGTCGGCATCTCTATCTATGTGATTCGCGATTTACTTGTATAGTGTCTGAGCATTCATTCTTTGATCTGTCTACAGTGATTCGACGTTCCGGCCGCTACCGGGCGTCGTGCGGCATCGGTCGTGCCGGGCGCCGCACCCCGCGCGGCGCCCGGAAGGCAGGAGGCGACATGAGCATCTACGACACCATCGGCGGAGCGGCCGCGGTCCAAGCCGCCGTCGAGCAGTTCTACGCCCGCGTCCTCACGGATCCCCGCCTCGAAAGCTTCTTCACCGGCGTCGACGTCCAGCGGCTCAAGACGCACCAGCGGGCGTTCATCACCGCGGCGCTCGGCGGCCCGCAGATCTTCGCCGGCCGCGACATGGCCGCCGCGCACGCCGGGCTGGAGATCACCGACGCCGACTTCGACGCGGTCGTGGCCCACCTGGCCGGCACGCTGACGGACCTCGGCGTGGCCGACGATCAGGTGGCCCAGATCGGCGCCGCGCTGGCCCCGCTGCGTGGGCAGATCGTCGCGGCGACGGACTCAGTCGTCGCTCCGTAGCCGCATCGGGCACGGTGGCGACGACGAAGTCCGAGCGGGAGCGCCACCTCGAGGTGGTTGTGCGGCGGATGCCGGGACCCGTCAGGCGGGGACCGGCGTGCGGTGCAGCCGGATCTGCCAGGTGTCGGGGCCGGACTGCAGCCATTCGGCGGCGAACCGCCCGGCGTAGCGCCGGTCGATCTCGGCCAGGAGCGGTCGCGGGGCGTGCGGGGCGATGAGGACGAGGGCGCCGTCCTCGGGCAGCGCGTCCAGCGCGTCGAGGACCCGGCCGTGACGCTCGCCGTGCGGCAGGTCACGGACGTCGAGGCGCGGGTCGATGGACAGCAGCGGCGCGTCACCGGCGCCGCCGCCGGCATCCCCGCCGCAGCCGCAGCTTCCTCCGCACCCCTGCGTCGCGTCGTCGTGTGACATGGAACCCTCCACTGGTTTTGAGGTCGTTTGACGTTATAACGTTAAGCACCATGGAAACCCCTTCGGTAGGGCCTTCCGGCGAGACGATCGACACGCCGCAGCACCGGGCGCTCGGCTCGGCCAGCCGGGTGTCGATCCTGCAGCTGGTCCGCGCCGCCGGCGGCGGTCTCACCGCCGCGGACGTCGTCGCCGAGACCGGCCTGCACCTGTCCACGGTCCGGGCCCACCTCGACCGACTCGCCGAGACCGGGCTGCTGGTCAAGGCCCGCGCCAGCGGCGGGCAGCCGGGCCGGCCCGCCTGGCGCTACCGGGCGGCGACCGCGGACCCCGCGCCCGCCCCGGCCGCCTACCGGGTCCTCGCCGCCGCGCTGCTGGACCACCTGTCCAAGGCCGGCGGCGACACGCGGGAGGCCGCGGCCCAGGCGGGCGAGGGCTGGGGACGGCAGCTGGCCGCCGCGGCCCGCGAGCACGCCGACCCGGTCGACACGGTCGTGGAGGTGTTCGACGGCCTCGGGTTCGGGCCGCGGCGGGTGCCGGCCGAGCCGGGCACGATCCACCTGCACACCTGCCCGTTCCTGGAGCTCGTCGGGCAGAACCCCGACGCGATGTGCGGCCTGCACCTCGGGGTCGTCCGCGGCATCCTGGAGCAGCGGGGCGGGGCCGGCGGCGGCACGGTGCTGGAGCCGTTCGGCGCGCCCGCCGCCTGCGTCGTGCGCGTGCCGTCGTGAGCCCGCGGGTGCCGCTGCTCGCCGCCGGAGGTGGTGCGCTGCTGGCCGGCCTGTACGGCGGGCTGCTCCTGCTCGGCACCCCTGTCCCGGCGCCGGCGCTGCCCCTCGAAGCGGTGCACGGGCCGCTGATGGTCCTCGGCTTCGCCGGCACGCTCATCGCCCTGGAACGGGCGGTCGCGCTGGGCGCGCGGTGGGCGCTGCTGGCGCCGGCCTGCTCCGGGCTCGGCGGCCTGACGCTGCTCGTGACCGGTCCGGGCCTGGCCGGCAAGGTCCTGCTGATGACCGCCTCGGTGGTCCTGCTCGGCGTGTACCGCGCGCTGTGGCGCCGCCAGCCGGAGGCCGCGCTGCTCGCCCAGGCGGCCGGGGCGTTCGCCTGGTACGCCGCGACCCTGCTGTGGCTGGCCGGCTTCACCGTCGCCGAGATCGTGCCGTGGCTGACCGTGTTCGTCGTCGCGACCATCGCCGGCGAACGCCTGGAGCCGGCCCGCGTCGCCCTCTTCGAGCGGCACGCCGAGCGCTGGTTCCTCGCCGCGCTGGCCGCTCTGTTCGCCGGTGCCGCCGCCGTCACGGTCCGGCCCGCCGGCGGCACGCAGCTGTTCGGCGCGGCGCTGCTGGGCGTCGTGGCGTGGCTGCTCGTGTACGACGTGGCCCGCCGCACCGTCCGCGCCACCGGTCTGCCCCGGTTCATCGCCGTGGGGCTGCTCGCCGGCTACGCCTGGCTGGCCGGCGCCGGCGTGCTGTGGGCCGGCGCGGGCGCCACCGGCGGCGGAGCCCGCTACGACGCCACCGTGCACGCCGTGTTCCTCGGCTTCGTCATGTCGATGATCTTCGTGCACGCCCCGGTGATCCTGCCGGCCGTCCTGCGCGTGCCGCTGCCGTTCCACCCGCTGCTGTACGCGCCCCTGGCCCTGCTGCACGCCTCGCTGCTGGTCCGCGTCGTCCTCGGCGACGCCTTCGGCGCGGCGGCGGTGTGGCGCTGGTCCGGCGTCGCCAACGTCGCGGCGGTGCTCGGCTTCGCCGCGTGCGCGGCCCTCTCCCGCCGCGCCCACCGCCGGCCACCGGTCCCACGAGCGGCACTGACATGACCACCCCCGTCACCGCTGGGCCGAACGCCGCGCTGACACCACCGGCCGCACGGCGCCCCACGGCCGGGGCGCTGCCGCCGGTCGCCCCCGCCGGGCGCGTCGCCGTCGCGGCA
>NZ_JBFAJA010000149.1:0-20106 GCF_040654975.1 Dactylosporangium sp. NPDC050588
GGCCCGCCGGGGGATTCTCACCCCGGACCCCCAATGCTCGCTGCGCTCGCACAGCCAGCGCTCCGCGCGGCCGGATCGCGCATCCGCGCCCATCCCGTGCCCACCCTCCGCGGTGGCTGGGGTGGGGGCTCCTCATGATCCGGAAGACTTTGTGTCGCTATGACAGCACAAACTCTTCCGGATCACGGAAAACCAGGTCAGAGGCAGCCCACAGCACGAGCCAGCATCGGGCCCCGCCCATGATCCCGAACCATTCCGGTAGCCAGAGTCACCGAAACCATTCGCGATCACCCCGCGGTGGCCGCCTCTCATGATCCGGAAGACTTTATGTCGCCATGACAGCACAAACTCTTCCGGATCACGGAAAACCAGGTCAGAGGCAGCAGCCCGCAGTGCGAGCCGGCATCGGACCCGCCCATGATCCCGAACCATTCCGGTAGCCAGGGCCACCGAAACCGTTCGGGATCACCCCGCGATGGCCGTCCCTCATGATCCGGAAGACTTTATGTCGCCATGACAGCACAAACTCTTCCGGATCACGGAAAACGAGGTCAGAGGCAGCAGCCCGCAGTGCGAGCTGGCCTCGGGCACCGGCCGTGATCCCGAACGGTTCTGGTTGGCAGGGCTACCGGAATCGTTCGGGATCAGGGGGCATCGGTGGGGTCAGGACTTGGCTACCTGGCGGAGGGCGTGGGCGGCGTCCAGGGCGGCCAAGGTCGCCGAGTAGCCCTTGTCCTCCGGGGAGCCCGGCAGGCCGGCCCGGGCGCGGGCCTGGTCCAGGTTGTCGACCGTCAGCACGCCGTGGGCGACCGGGGTCGACTCGTCCAGGGCGACCCGGGTCAGCCCGTCCGTGACGGACTGGCAGACGTACTCGAAGTGGGCCGTGTCGCCGCGGACCACCACGCCCAGGGCGACCACCGCGTCGAAGCGGTGCGCCAGGGCCTGGGCCAGGACGGGCAGCTCGACGGCGCCGTCGACGCGGGCGACGGTGATGTGGTCGACGTTCGACGCCTCGCCGGCCTCGATGGCCCGGTTGAGCATGTGGTCGACCAGCTCGGCGTGCCACCGGGTGGCGACGATGCCGAGGGTCAGTCCGGTGCCGTCAACCCGCTGCAGCACCGGTGCGCCAATTCCAGCCATCACGCAAGTCCTTCCGCGACCTCGTCGAGCTCGTCCAGCAGATGCCCCATGCGGTCCCGCTTCGTGCGCAGGTAGCGCACGTTCTCCGGGTGCGGCCGGGTCGGCAGGGGCGTGCGACCCAGCACGGACAGACCGTACCCTTCCAGACCCGCCCGCTTTGCCGGGTTGTTCGTCAACAGGCGCATCGTCTTGATGCCGAGGTCGACGAGGATCTGCGCGCCGGTGCCGTAGTCGCGGGCGTCGGCCGGCAGGCCGAGGTCCAGGTTGGCGTCGACGGTGTCCCGGCCGAGGTCCTGCAGCTGGTACGCCTGCAGCTTGTGGATCAGGCCGATGCCGCGCCCCTCGTGGCCGCGCATGTAGAGGACCACGCCGCGGCCCTCGGCGGCGACCAGCTTCATGGACGCGTGCAGCTGGGGGCCGCAGTCGCAGCGCACCGACGCGAACACGTCGCCGGTGAGGCACTCGGAGTGCACGCGGACGAGCACGTCCTCGCCGTCGCCGAGGTCGCCGTAGACGAGGGCGATGTGCTCGCCGTCGTCGAACTCGGTCGTGTACCCGACGGCCCGGAACACGCCGTGCTCGGTCGGCAGCCGGGTCTCGGCGACCCGCTCGATCTGCTTCTCGGTGTGCCGGCGGTACGCGATGAGGTCGGCGATGCTGACCAGCGCCAGGTCGTGCTGCTTGGCGAAGGCCTGCAGGTCGGGCAGGCGCATCATGGTGCCGTCGTCGTTGACCATCTCGCACAGCACGCCCGCGGGGCGCAGGCCGGCCATGGAGGCGAGGTCGACGGCCGCCTCGGTGTGCCCGGCGCGGCGCAGGACCCCGCCCTCCTTGGCCCGCAGCGGCACGATGTGCCCGGGGCGCGTGAGGTCGGTCGGCTTGGTGTCCTCGGACGCGAGGAGCCTGATCGTGCGGGCCCGGTCGGCGGCGGAGATGCCGGTCGTCCCGCCGAACCTGGCGTCGACGGTCACGGTGTACGCCGTGCCGCGGCGGTCCTGGTTCGTGCGGTACATCGGCGGCAGATCGAGCCGGTCGGCCTCAGCCTCCATGATCGGCACGCAGATGTAGCCCGACGTGTAGCGGACCATGAACGCGACCAGCTCCGGAGTGGCGAACTCCGCGGCGAAGATCAGGTCGCCCTCGTTCTCGCGGTCCTCGTCGTCCACGACGATGACGGCCTTGCCGGCGGCGATGTCCTTGACCGCCCGCTCGATCGGGTCCAGGCCCGTGACCGGCGATCCCATCACTTGCCACCCTTCGCCAGCAGCTTCTCGACGTACTTGGCCATGATGTCGACCTCCAGGTTGACCTTCTCGCCGACGCTCTTGGCACCGAGCGTCGTGAGCTTGAGCGTGGTCGGGATGAGCCCGACGGAGAACGTGTCGTCGGTGACCGCCATGACGGTCAGCGAGATGCCGTCGACGGTGATGGAGCCTTTCTCCACGACGTACCGGCTGAGCTGCGGCGGAAGGGAGAACGTGACGGTCTCCCACTGGTCGCCGGCCTCCCGCGACAGGACCGCGCCGACGCCGTCCACGTGGCCCTGCACGATGTGACCGCCGAGGCGGGTGGCCATGGTCGCGGCGCGCTCCAGGTTGACCGGGGAGCCCGCGGTGAGCGTGCCCAGCGTGGACCGGTCCAGCGACTCGCCCATCACGTCGGCGGTGAAGACGCCGCCGTCGTTGTCGACCACGGTGAGACAGACGCCGTTGACGCTGATGGAGTCGCCGTGAGCCGCGTCGGAGGTGACGGTCACGCCGCGGATCGACAGCCGCGCCGAGTCGCCGAGCGGGTCGATCGCGACGACCGTGCCGAGCTCTTCGATGATGCCCGTGAACACTGGGTCACGCACCTTTCACTGTTGCCGTCAGGCGCACGTCAGGCCCGACCACGGCAAGGTCGACAACGTCGAGCGTCAATGCCTCGGCGATGGTGGAGATTCCCGCGGCGCCCAGGGCGGCCGGACCGGCGCCGAGCAGCTTCGGGGCGAGGTAGGCGACGACCCGGTCGACCAGACCGTCGGCGAGGAACGCGCCCGCCAGGGTCGGGCCGCCTTCCAGCAGCGCAGTGCGGACGCCCTGGTCGTACAGGTGCCGCAGCATGCCGCGAAGGTCGACCCTTCCGCCCTCAGGTGCGGCGGCCACGAACGTCGGCGCCGAGCCGTCCAGGATCTTCGCGGCGGCAGGTGTACGACTACCGCCTTCCACCACGACCCGCAGCGGCTGGCGGGCGGCGGGCCCCTCGGGCGTGCGGACGGTGAGCTGCGGGTCGTCGGCGAGGACGGTGCCGATGCCGGCGATGATCGCGTCGACGCCGGCCCGGATGCGGTGCACGTCGGCCCGGGCCTCCGGCGAGGTGATCCACTTGCTGGTGCCGTCGGCGGCGGCGGAGCGCCCGTCGAGCGTGGCGGCGAACTTCCAGATCACGTACGGCGTGCCCCGCCCGACCGCGGTCAGCCAGCCGATCATCGCGTCGCGCGCGGCGTCGTCGGTGACGATGTCGACCTGGACACCGGCACCGCGGAGCGTCTCCGCGCCGCCCGCGGCGACCGGATTCGGGTCGCGGACGGCGACGACGACGCGGGCGACCCCGGCCGCGATCAGGGCCTGCGTGCAGGGGCCGGTGCGGCCGGTGTGGTCGCACGGTTCGAGGGTGACGTAAGCGGTGGCCCCCCGGGCCAGCTCGCCGGCCGCCGCAAGGGCGCTGACCTCGGCGTGCGACCCTCCGGCGGGTGCCGTGCGGCCCTCGCCGACGACGTCGCCACCGGGGCCGACGAGGACGCAGCCGACGTTGGGGTTGGGGCTGGTCTCGCCGAGGCTGCGCAGGGACAGCTCGACGGCACGCCGCATGTGGCTGGCATCTGCGTCTGCGTCCATGGCCCTCTCCGCGCGGTGTGGTCACGCGTCGGGAGGCTGATGGGGACGGCTGCGGGCGGGGTGCGGGAATGCGCAGATGCGCAGGCCAGCCCCCAGGCGCCCGTCGAAACGGACACCGGATCCCGCGCGCTGAACTCCCATCCGGACTTTGACCGTCGGCTCTGGACTCACACCAGATCCACCGGCCGATGGCTTCGACCGGGTCGCGGGCTCGCGGTCTACGACCGCTTACCGCCGGTTCGGAATTTCACCGAGCCCCGCCAGCGCGTGGTGGGTACGTAACCTGAGTCTTGCACATTTCCGCGGCGACCGACCCGGTCCTTACCCAGGGACATACATCACAGGTGCAGCGCACTGCGGCGGTCGACAGCGACGTAGTTGCCGTTGTGCTTCTTCGCCACGGACTTCATGTCGGTGGCGATCGCGATGACCTCGCGCGGGTCGGTGAGCTGCCCGCCGGCGGCCGCCTGTCCGATCGCCACCCCGATCGACAGGGTGACCAGGTTGGCCTGCTGGACCTCGCCGTTGCGCTGCACGACCTCGACGAAGCCGCGCTCCGCGTCGGACGGGTCGTAGAGCGCGTCCGACGCCGCCTGGAACTCCAGGATCGCCTTCGTCGTCAGCGGCTTGAGCTGGTCGGGGCTGCACACGACGAGGAAGTCGTCGCCGCCGATGTGGCCGAGGAACGCCGGCGGCAGCCCGACCTCGACCACGGCACGGTGCAGCGCCCGGGCGAGCGAGGTGATGAACTCGTCGCCGCGGGCGAACCCGTACACGTCGTTGACGGCCTTGAACCGGTCGATGTCGACGTGCGAGACGGCGAAGTCGGCGCCGGCCCGCGCCCGGTCGGTGATCTCGCGCAGGATGCGGCTGTTGCCGGGCAGGCCGGTCAGCGGCGACACCTCACGGTTCTCCTGGTTGCGGCGCAGCGTGGAGCGCACCCGCGCGACCAGCTCCAGGGTGTCGAACGGCTTCACCAGGTAGTCGTCGGCACCCGCCTGCAGCCCGATGACCTTGTCCGCGGTCTGCCCGCGCGCGGTCAGCAGGATCACCGGGATCGGCGCCGTCATCGGGTCGGCCCGCAGCCGCCGGGTCAGCTCCAGGCCGTCCAGCTGCGGCATCATCCAGTCGACGACCGCGAGGGCCGGCATGTGCTCCTCGACGAGCTGCAGCGCCGTGGCGCCGTCGTGGGCGAGCAGCACCCGGTAGCCCTCGAGCTTCAGGTTGACCTCGATGAACCGGGCGATGTCGACGTCGTCGTCGACGACGAGGATGGTGTCGGGCTCGCCCATGCGCTGTCCTCTTCGGTTGTCTCAGCCGTTCGCTTCGGTCGTTCAGCCGTTCGCGTTGTTAGCCGTTCACGTTGTTGGCCGTTCGCGTTGTCAGCCGTTCGCGTTGTCAGCCGTTCGCCAGGGCGCGGAGCCTGCGCACCGCGGCGGCCGGGTCCTCTGCGCCGAAGACCGCGGTGCCCGCCACGAACGTGTCGGCACCCGCCTCCGCGCAGGCCGCGATCGTATCGTCGGCCACTCCACCGTCAACTTCAATGCGCAGCTCGAGATGGCCCGTGTCGACGTGCCGGCGCGCGGTCCTGACCTTGTCCAGCAGCTCCGGGATGAACGCCTGCCCGCCGAACCCCGCCTTGATCGTCATGATCAGCAGCAGGTCGAAGTGCGGCAGCAGCTCCAGGTACCCCTCGACAGGCGTGTCCCGGTCGATCGCGAGCCCGGCCCGGCTGCCGGCCTTCCTCAGGTCCTTCGCGATCGCGACCGGGTCCGTGGCCGCCTCGGCGTGGAACGTGACGTTGTACGCCCCCGCCTCCGCGTACTGCGTCGCCCACCGCGCCGGGTCCGCGATCATCAGGTGGCAGTCGAACGGCAGCGTGGTCGCCTTCCGCAGGCTCTGCACCACCGGCAGCCCGATCGTCAGATTGGGCACGAAGTGGTAGTCCATGACATCCACGTGCAGCCAGTCGGCGCTGCCCTCCACCACCCCGGCGGACTCGGCGAGCCGCGCGAAGTCCGCGGCGAGAATGGACGGTGCGATCACGGTGTTGCTCACATCAGCACTCTAGGCGACGGTACGCCTTCCGCCGGATATGGGGGACAATCGGTGGATGGCTGATGTCGTCGATGTGATCGTCGCCGATCATGTGCGCTTCGAGACGCTGCTCCGCTCCCTGCGCGACCGCTCCGCCGCGGATCTCGAAGGCCACCGGCGGCGCACCTTGACCGAGCTCGCCGACCTTCTCGTCGCGCACGCCACCGCCGAGGAGTCCGAGGTGTACCCGAAGCTGCGCGAGCTCACCGGCGGCGACGGCCACGTCGAGCACGGCGAGGACGAGCACCTCGACGGCCACCGCCGCCTCCTCGCCCTGCTGGACGTGCCCGACATGACGTCGCCCGCCTTCGACAAGGCCGTCAGCAAGCTCGCGAACTCGCTCTACCACCACCTCGACGAGGAGGAGCGCACCCTGATCAACGACGCCCGCGGTCTGGACCCGGCGACCCGCCAGGCCCTCGGCGACGCCTGGCTCGCCGAACGCGACCGGCTGATCACCCTCTCCTGCGGCACCCGCACCGCCGTCGCCGCCCTCCTCCCCGACTGACACCCACACCCTCACACCATCAACACCCTGACCAACATCGCTGCACGGTCAAGCCAACCACCCCCACCGCCACCGCCGCACCCCCACATGCGTTGATCAATGCCAGCCCGCGCAGCCTTCACCCCATCAACGCCGAGCAGGACAGAGGCCAGCACATATCAGGAAGGCCAGGCCGCACTGGACCAGCTCGTCGCGAAGACTGCAGCCCGCCAGAGCTACCCGGCAGAGGCTCAACCCGCACAGCGCCCGGCTCCCAGCCCACTCCAAACCGACGTTGATCAATGCCCGCTTTTGTGGCCTTTGTTCTATCGAAGTTGCGCGATCCACCTACAAGATGATCTTCAAATTGGGGGTGGATCGCGCAATGTCTATCGATGGAAAGCCGCAAACCTGGGCATTGATCAACGTCTGTGCGTGGGTCGACAGAGAAGGGTCGAGCACGGGGTGGCAGGGCCGGGCTCGGCAGGACCGGGCCAAGCAATTCGAGCCAGGCACAAGCCGAGCCAGGCAGAAACAGCGCAGGCAAAAGCCGGGCCAAGCAGAAGCCGGGCCAGGCAACAGCAGCGCAGGGTGGTGGGTGAGGGTGGTCGGCGGGGTTACTTGTCGGAGCGGCGGAGCAGGGCCAGGAACATGGCGTCGGTGCCGTGGCGGTGGGGCCAGAGCTGGACTGTCGGGCCGGTGCCCAGGTCGGGCAGGGAGGACGGCAGGAAGGGGCGGGCGTCGATGAGGTCCATGTCGATCTGGGAGCGGCGGGCCGCCTCCGTGACCGAGACCTCGGTCTCCGCCTGGTGCGGGGAGCAGGTGACGTAGGCGACCACCCCGCCCGGCCGGACCGCCCGGAACGCGGACTGCAGCAGCTCGCGCTGCAAACGGGTCAGCGGGGGCAGGTCCGACGGCTGGCGGCGCCAGCGGGCCTCGGGGCGGCGGCGCAGGGCGCCGAGGCCGGTGCACGGGGCGTCGACGAGGACCCGGTCGAAGCCGCCCTCGGGCAGGTCCGCGTCCTTGCCCACGTCGCGGCCGTCGGCGTGGATCGTGTAGACGGGCAGTCCCTCGGTGGCCTTGGCGACCAGTGCCGCCCGGTGGTGGGCGACCTCGACGGCGGTCACGTGCGCATCGCGGGTGCGGGCGAGCGCGCCGAGCAGGCCCGCCTTGCCGCCGGGGCCGGCGCACAGGTCGAGCCACCGCTCGTCGCGACCGGAAAGCCCGGAGAGCGGAGCCGCGACCAACGCGGCGGCGACGAGCTGGCTGCCCTCGTCCTGCACGTGGGCGCGGCCGTCGCGGACGGCGGCGATGCCGGCCGGGTCGCCGCCGCCGGTCAGCACGACCGCGTAGGGCGAGTACCGCCCGACGGAGGCGCCCCGCAGCGACGCGGCGAACGAAGCGGGGTCGAGCAGGCCGGGCCGGGCGCACAGGTGCACGGGCGGGGCGAGGTTGTCGGCGTCGAGGGCGAGCTCCGCCTCGTCGAGCGAGCCGAGCGCGTCGGCGAAGGCGCGCACGATCCACTGCGGGTGCGCGTGGTTGAGCGCGGCCGCCTCGAACGGGTCGGCGGGGGCCAGCCGGGTCAGCCACGCGTCGCGGTCGGACTCGGCGACGCGGCGCAGGACGGCGTTGGCGAAGCCGGCGGCGCCCGGGACCAGCGAGCGGACCAGGTCGACGGTGGTCGCGACCGCGGCGTGCGCGCCGACGCGCATGTTGAGCAGCTGGTAGGCGCCGATCCGCAGCGCGTCGCGGACGGGCGGGTCGATGCGGTCCACGGCACGGTCCGCGGCGGCGGCGACGATCGCGTCCAGGGTGCCGGTCTGGCGGAGCGTGCCGTAGGTCAGCTCGGTCGCGAACGCGGCGTCGCGGCCGGTGACCCCGGTCTCGCGGAGCAGCTTCGGCAGCACGAGGTTGGCGTACGCGTCGTCGCGGTGCACGGCGGCGACGGCCTCATAGGCGGCCTCGCGGGCGGGGTCGATCGCCGGGCGGCCACCGCGCGGCGGCCGGACGAGCCGGTCGTCACGGGCACCCGCCGGGCGCGGCCCCGGCCCCCGCCGGGGCGACCTCAAGACGAGGCTCCGGAAGCCGGGGCGCCGAGCACCACGCCGGACTCGATGCGGGCGCCACGCGCCCAGGCGTCCGCGGGCATGGCCTTCTTCCCGGGTGCGGTGACCGTGCCCAACGCGACCGGCACCGTGCCGGTGCCGACCAGGACCCGGTTGCGTTCGACGGCGACCACGCCCGGCCCGAGCGTCGCGCCGCCGCCGATGACGGAGGCGGCGGTGACCGGCGTGACCGGGCCGAGCTTCAACCGGTCGCCGCGCAGGGTCGTCCAGGCGCCGGGGGCGGGCGTGCAGGACCTGACCCGCCGGTCGACGGCGAAGGCCGGGTCGCCCCAGCGGACGAGGGCGTCGTCCACGGTGAGCTTCGGCGCGAGGGAGATGCCCTCGTGCGCCTGCGGCACGGCGGCGAGCGAGCCGGCGGCGATGCCGTCCAGGACGGAGACCAGCAGCGAGGCGCCGGAGTCGGCGAGCCGCGACAGCAGGTCGCCGGAGGTGTCGCGGGCGCCGACGGGCTCGGTGAGCGTGCCGTAGACGGGGCCGGTGTCCAGGCCCTCCTCCAGGAGGAACACGCTGGCGCCGGTCATGTCGTCGCCGTGCAGGACGGCGTGCTGGACCGGGGCCGCGCCGCGCCACGCGGGCAGCAGCGAGAAGTGCAGGTTGATCCACCCGAACCGGGGGATGTCGAGCGCGACCCGCGGCACCAGCGCGCCGTACGCGACGACCGGGCAGCAGTCGGGCGCCAGCTCACGGAGCCGGTCCAGGAACGCAGGCTCACGCGGCCGCTCGGGAGTCAGGACGGGAATGCCCCGCTCCTGCGCCCAGGCGCTGACCGGCGACGGCACCAGCTGCCGGCCGCGGCCGGAGGGCGCGTCGGGGCGGGTCACCACGGCGACCAGGTCGTGCGAGGAGGCGGCGATCGCGTCGAGGGCGGGCAGCGCCACGGCGGGCGTCCCCGCGAAGACGAGCCTCACCGGCCGAACAGACCGTGCGGGCTGGTCTTCACGACCGGCGGGGCGTCGGGGTTGTACCACTCCGCCGCCCGGATCTCCTTCATCGCCTGCTTGCGCCGGTCGGCGTCGAGCCGGTCGACGAACAGGACCCCGTCGAGGTGGTCGGTCTCGTGCTGGGCGCAGCGCGCCATCAGCCCGGTGCCGACGATCTGGATCGGGTCGCCGTGCTCGTTGAAGCCCTTGGCGATCACGTTCTGCCGGCGCTTGGTGTCCACGTAGACGCCCGGGATCGACAGGCAGCCCTCGGGACCGTCCTGCTCCTCCTCGTCGGGGAACTCGAGCACCGGGTTGACCAGGTGCCCGATGACGTCGTCGACATCGAAGGTGAACACGCGCAGCCCGACGCCGATCTGCGGGGCGGCGAGGCCGGTCCCGTTCTGCTGGCCCATGGTGTCGAGCAGGTCCTTGACCAGCTTGCGCAGCTCACGGTCGAAGTCCACGACGCTGTCGGCGGGCGTGCGCAGCACCGGGTCGCCGAAGAGGCGGACGGACTGGACGGTCAAACGAGGCACCCCATATCTGGTTCGAGTCAAACAAGTCTAGTGTGGCCCGATGACGAGCCTCCACCTGCGTGGCACCGTGCTGCCGGACGGTGACGTCCGCGACATCTGGGTGCTCGGCGACCGGCTCACCTTCCAACGCCCGTCCGGCGACGTGACCACGGTCCACGAGGGCGGGTTCATCCTGCCGGGTCTCGTCGACGCCCACGCGCACCTGGGCCACCACGCGGACACGATGGCGTTCGACCCGGAGCTGTTCGCGGCGGCCGCCCGGCAGTACACGGGCGACGGCACCCTCCTGTTGCGCGTGCCGGGGCATCGGGAGCCGATCCCGGCAAGCCTCCGCGAGGACGCCGCCGTGCCGCGGCTCGTCACCGCCGGCCCGTGGCTGGCCTGGGACGGCTTGGAGGACCTGGACGACCTGCAAACCAAAACCAGCGACCTGGCCGCGGAAGGCGTCGCGCAGGCCCTCGCCAACGACGGCTGGTGCAAGACCTACGGCGACTGGGAGTTCGACCGGATCAAGACCCCGGAGTCGGTACTGCGGGAGCTCTGCGACGCCGTGCACGCGGTGAACGGGCGGGTGGCCGCCCACTGCCAGACCGCCGAGGGCACCCGCGCCGCGGTCCTGGCCGGTGTCGACTCGATCGAGCACGCCTGGTTCCTGACGCCCGACCTGCTCGACGTGCTCGCCGCGCGGGGCGGCGCGGTGACCCCGACGTGGACGGGCTTCATCGGCCACGTCGACAACGTGCGCACGAAGCCGGAGGGGCCGCGCAAGGACTGGTTCCTCGGCGGGGTCGAGAGCCTGCGCACCGCGACCGTCGACGCGTGGGAGGCCGGCGTGACCGTCCTCGCCGGCACCGACTCCCTCGGCCACGGCGACGTCGTCGCGGAGATCGGGCACCTGGTCGCGGCGGGGCTGCCGCCGGCCGCCGCGGTCGGCGCCGCGTGCTGGGACGCCCGCCGCTACCTCGGGTTCCAGGGCATCGAGGAGGGCGCGCCCGCCGACCTCGTCGCGGTCACCGCCGACCCGAGGGTGACGCCCGAGGCGCTCCGGCACCCGTCACTGGTGCTCCTCAGGGGACGCCCAGCAAAGTAGCGACTCAGGGACGCCCAGCGAAGTAGCGGCTCAGGGACGCACGGCGAAGTAGCGACTCAGGGGACGCCCAGCAAACCGAGGACTCAGGGGACACTCAGCACAACAGGGCTAGCCTCGGCCAGGTGGCCACCAAGAAGGATGCCGTCTCGCTGCGTTCCCTCCTGCCGTACCTGCGTGACCACCGCCGGACGCTCGTCGTCGTCGGCGTGCTGTCGCTGCTCGGATCCGTCACGACCCTCGCCCAGCCGCTGCTGACCCGCGACATCCTCGACGGCCTGCAGGCCTCGGAGGCGGTCGGGCGGACCGTCGCGCTGCTGGTCGCGGTCCTCGCCGCCGTCGCGGTGCTCAACGCGCTGCGCGACTACCTGCTGCAGCGCACCGCCGAGGGGCTCGTGCTGACCGCCCGCCGGCGGCTGACCCGGCACCTGCTGCGGCTGCCGATCGCCGAGTACGACCAGCGCCGCACCGGCGACCTGCTGTCCCGCGTCGGCGCCGACACGACGCTCCTGCGGGCCGTCGTGACGTCCGGCCTGTTCGAGACCGTCACCGGCGCCGTCATGGTCGTCGGCGCCGGCGTCGCGATGCTGCTGCTCGACCCGGTCCTGTTCCTCACCGCCGGTGGCGGTCTCGCGCTGGGCCTGTCGATCGCGGTGATCTTCTCCCGCCGGGTCCGGCCCGCCTCGGAGGAGGCGCAGGCCCGCATCGGCGACATGACCAGCGCCGTCGAGCGGGCACTGACCGCGGCCCGCACGATCCGGGCGAGCAACGCGGAGGACCGTGAGGTCGCCACCGTCGAGTCCGGCGCCGAGGAGGCGTACCGCGCGGGCGTGCGGATCGCGAAGCTGCAGGCGCTCGTCGGTCCGGCCAGCGTCGCCGCGATCCAGGGCGCGTTCCTGCTGCTGCTCGGCGTCGGCGGCGCCCGCGTCGCGAACGGCACCATCTCCGTCGGTGACCTGGTCGCGTTCGTGCTCTTCCTGTTCTTCCTGGTCATGCCCCTCGGCCAGGCGTTGCACGCGTACACGCAGCTGCAGACCGGGCTGGGCGCGTTGCAGCGGATGCAGGACATCCTGGTCGTGCCCCTGGAGGAGGACGCGGGCACCGCCGCGGTGGCGGACTCCCCCGTCGCCGTCGCGTTCGAGGGGGTCACGTTCGGCTACGCGGCCTCGCTGGAGCCGGTCGTGCGCGATGTGTCGTTCACGGTGGCGTACGGCACCCGCACCGCCCTCGTCGGCCCCTCCGGGGCGGGCAAGTCGACGCTGCTGCAGCTCGTCGAGCGGTTCTACGACGCGACCGCCGGCACCGTCCGGGTCGCCGGCGTGGACGTGCGGGACCTGCCGCGGCAGGCGCTGCGCGCCCAGCTCGGCTACGTGGAGCAGGAGGCGCCGGTCCTCGCCGGGACACTGCGGGAGAACCTGCGGCTCACCACGCCCAGCGCCACCGACGCGCAGATGCTGGAGGTCCTCGACGCGGTCAACCTCGCCGACGTCGTCGAGCGGACCCCGCTCGGCCTGGACGCGCAGGTCGGCGAGGGCGGGGTGCTGCTGTCCGGCGGGGAGCGGCAGCGGCTCGCGATCGCCCGGACGCTGCTGGCCGCGCCACCGATCCTGCTGCTGGACGAGCCGACGTCCAACCTCGACGCGCGCAACGAGGTGGCATTGCGTCAGGCGATCGACACGGTGGCGCACAATCGGACGATGATCGTCGTCGCGCACCGCCTGTCGACCGTCGTCGACGCGGACCAGATCGTGGTCATGGAGGGCGGCCGGGTCGTCGCCACCGGCCGGCACGCCGACCTGCTCGACTCCAGCGAGCTGTACCGCGAGCTGGCCACCAACCAGTTGCTCGTGGCATGACCGGTCCGGCCGACGTCTGGGTGGTGGCCGGGCCGCCGGGGGCGGGCAAGTCGACGGTCGCGGACGTGCTGATCGGGCTGCTCGACCCGGTCCCGGCGCTGCTGGACAAGGACACGCTCTACGGCGGGTTCGTCGCCGCCACCCTCGCCGCCGCCGGCCGGTCCCCGGGTGAGCGCGAGGGCGTCTGGTACGACGCCAACATCAAGCTGCACGAATACGCGGGGCTCGCCGCCACCGCCCGCGAGATCCGCGCCCGCGGCTGCCCGGTGGTGCTGTCCGCGCCGTTCACCGGCCAGATCTCCGACGCGGGCCGGTGGGCCGGGTTCGTGTCCTCGCTCGGCGGCGACGCCGTCCACCTGGTGTGGGTCCGCTCCGACCCGGCGACGCTGCGGGCCCGGCTCCTGGCCCGCGGCTCGCACCGCGACGGTCAGAAGCTGGACCGGTGGGACGACTTCCTCGCGGCGATCCCGCCGGACCGGCCACCGGCGGTCCCGCACCGCGAGGTGGACAACCGCGAGGGCGCCCCGCCCCTGGAGGCGGCCCTCAGGGCCCTGCTAGCGGGCTGACAGGACCAGGTTGGTCTGCGTGGTGGCGACGACCCGTACGTCGGTGAACCCGGCCTCGGTGAGCAGCCCGGTCAACCGCGCCGCGCCCGCCTGCGCGCCCAGTGCGGCGCCGCCCTCGGAGATGGCGTGCGGCACGCACAGGTACGTCGACGCGCCGTAGAAGAGCCGCCCGAGCGGGTGCAGGTTGTCCTCGACCCGGTCCCCGGCCAGGGGTTCGACGATCAGCCAGGTGCCGTCCTCGCGCAGGGTCTCCCGGACCCGCCGGGCGGCCCCGAGGGGGTCGCCGAGGTCGTGCAGCGCGTCGAAGATCGTCACCAGGTCGTAGCCGCCACCCGGAGGCGCGGGGAACCCGGCGGCGGTCGCGACCTCGAACTCGGCCCGGACGCCGGCCTTCGCCGCGGCGGCCGTCGCGGCGGCGACCGACCCCGGGTGCGCGTCGAAGCCGGTGACCGTCGCGGCCGGGAACGCCTCGGCGATGAGGACGGTCGCGGCGCCGTGCCCGCAGCCGATGTCGGCGACGCTGCCGCCGGCGCGCAGCCGGTCGGTGACGCCGTCGAGGGCCGGCAGCCACCCGCTGATGAGGTGCTGGGCGTAGCCGGGCCGGTAGAACGCGGCGACGCCCGCGTGCAGCGCCTCGTCGTGCTCGCCCCAGCCGATGCCCTCGCCGGTGCGGAAGGCGCGTTCGAGCCGGTCGGTGTCGCGCAGGATCGCGAGGCAGAGCTCGGCCGCCGCCGGCAGGTTCACCGGACCGTCGGGGTCGAGCAGGACGTGCTGCTCGGGGCTCAGCGCGTACGTGCCGCCGTCGTGCGTCAGGTAGCCGCCCGCGGTGAGCGCGCCGGCCCACTCGCGGACGTAGCGCTCCGCGGTCCCGGACCGCCGCGCCAGCTCGGCGGTCGTCGCGGGGCCCTGCCGCAGCGCGGCGAACAGGCCCGTCCGATCCCCCACCGCGATCAGCCCGGCCGACGGGCACGCGCCGAGGTCGGCGACGGCACGCTCCAGGAGCTCGTTGAACCGTTCGGTACCCATGCCTTCCATGCAACCGCCCGTCCAGGGTGACTCCGGAGCGAGAAACAGGGCGAATCACAACGGCAGAGCAGCAGGTCAGAGCTGGTCAGAGCAGATCGAGGGGGTCGACCTGGACCCGGACGGGATCGGTGGCCTTGCGGGCGGAGCGCAGGCCGGCGGCGGAGCGCAGGGCGAGGGTGAGGGCACGGCCGCCGGACCGGCCGGTGCGGACCAGCATCCGCTCCTGGCCTTCGGCGGCGGGGACGGGGCCGAGGACCTCCGCGCCCTGCGGCAGCTTCGCCGCCGCCAGGAGATCGGCGACGGCGGCCGGCGCGCCCGTCAGCGACGCCATCCGCACGACCGGCGGGAAGCCGAGCTCGCGCCGGTCGGCCAGCTCGCGGGCGGCGAGCCAGCCCGGGTCGAACCGCACGAGCGCCTGCACGACCGCGAGCGACGCGTCGGCGACCACGACGACCGTGCCGGTGTGCCGGCACAGGGACGCGGCGGTCAGCCAGCGGCGCAGCGCCTCCTCGGTGCCGCGCAGGTCGGCGCGGGTGAGCAGGGCCCAGGTGTCGAGGAGGAGGACGGCGCCGTACCCGCCGTGGGCCACGGGCTCCGCGCCGGGGGTCGACACGACGATCGACGCCTCGCCGGGGACCGTGGCGAGGACGCCGTCGCGGCCCGAGGTCCGCACCGGGGTGTCCGGGAACGCCCGGGCGAGCTCCTCGGCGGTCCGGCGCGCGCCGACGACGGAGGCGCGCAGGCGTCTGCTGCGGCATTCCGGGCAGGCGTACGCGGCGGCGACCCGTCCGCACCACCGGCACGACGGCGGCGCGGTCGCCGACGGCAGCGCGAGGGGTCCGGAGCAGTTCGGGCAGCGGGCCGGGGTGTGGCACTCGGCGCAGGCGACCGACGGGATGTACCCGCGCCGCGGCACCTGGATGAGCACCGGCGCGTCCCGCAGCAGCGCGTCGCGGGCGGCCCGCCAGGCGGCGGTGGGCAGCCGGGCCGAGACCGCTCCCGGGTCGCGGGCCATCTGGTCGTCCTCGCCGACGGTCACCACCTGCGGCATGTGCCGGCGCACGACGTCCCTGCCGGCGGCGACCTCGATGGCCCAGCCGGCCTCGACGAGCTGCTGGGCTTCGGCGGTACGCGCGAACCCCCCGACGATGATCCCGCACCCCGCCTGTTCGGCCCGGGCGAGCAGGACCTGCCGGGCGTGCGGGTACGGCGCCCTGGGCTCGGCGTGCAGGTCGTCGCCGTCGTCCCAGACAGCGACGAGGCCCAGGTCGGCGACGGGCGCGAAGCAGGCGGCCCTGGTGCCGATGACGACCTTCACGTGCCCGCGCGCCGCGGCGAGGAAGCGCCGGTACCGTTCGGCGGGCCCGAGCGCCGCGGACAGCGCCACGTGCGCCCCCGTGCCGCCGAGCGCACCGGTCATCGCCGCGTCGAGCCGGTCGAGGTCCCGGGCGTCCGCGACGACGATCAGCGCGCCGCGCCCGCCGGCGAGGGTGCTCGCCGCGGCCTCGGCGAGCCGCGCCGGCCAGTCCTCCCCGGGCAGCGCGGTCCACACGGCGTGCGGCCGCCGCCCGTCGCCGAGGGCCCGCAGCAGTGCCGCCCCCGCCGGATACCGCCGCCACCCGGCCTCGGAAACCGCCGGCACCGCGGCGGGCGGGACCCTGGCGGCCTGGGCGGCCGCCGAAGACGGCACGTCCGAAGACGCCTCGCCCGACGGAGCCTCGTCCGGAGACCCCGCGTCCGAAGAGGCCTCGTCCGGAGCGCCCTCGTCGGCGGCCGGCGCGGAGGGTGAATCGGCGGGGGAACGTTTCTCGGTGGCCGCGTGGCGGGGCGGGACGGCGAGGCGGAGGACGTCGGACAGGGTGCCCGCGTAGCGGTCCGCGACCTCGCGGGCCAGGGCGGCGACCTCCGGCCGCAGCACCGGCTCCGGTGACACCACCTTGTCCAGGAACTGCAGGCGGCCCCCGTGCTCCGACTCCGCGACCCGCTCCAGCAGGAACCCATCGGCGAGCTGGCCGGCGAAGCGGACCTTCACCCGGACACCTGGGACGGCGACCGCGTCGAGGGTGGTGGGCACCAGGTAGTCGAACGGCCGGTCCAGGTGCGGCAGCGGCACGTCGACGCAGATCCGGGCGACCGGCAGCACGGCGGCGGCCTCGCGGGGCCTGGCGGTGCGCGACTTTCCCGCGACGCGCTCGGCGGCGGCTTTTCCGGTGGCCTTCGCGGCGGCCTTCCCGACCGGCTCCAGTGACGGGAAGAGACCGTCCTGTGATAGGCCAGAAATAGACGTTGGCCGATCAATCCCGGTATCAGATTGATCGGCCAATGTCGAAGTGTGGATCAGGCGCCGGCGGCGGACTTCAGCTCGGCCGTGCGGCTCGCCTGCTCCCACGTGAAGCCGGGCAGCTCGCGACCGAAGTGACCGTAGGCCGCGGTCTGCTGGTAGACCGGCTTGAGCAGGTCAAGGTCGCGGATGATCGCGGCCGGGCGCAGGTCGAAGACCTCGTTGATGGCCTTCTCGATCCGCTCGACCGGCACCACCTCGGTGCCGAAGGTCTCCACGAACAGCGAGACGGGGTGCGCCTTGCCGATCGCGTAGGCGACCTGGACCTCGCAGCGCTCGGCCAGGCCGGCGGCCACGACGTTCTTCGCGACCCAGCGGGTGGCGTACGCCGCGGAGCGGTCGACCTTCGACGGATCCTTGCCGGAGAACGCGCCGCCACCGTGGCGGGCGTAGCCGCCGTAGGTGTCGACGATGATCTTGCGGCCGGTGAGGCCGGCGTCGCCCATCGGGCCGCCGATCTCGAAGCGGCCGGTCGGGTTGACCAGCAGGCGGTAGCCGTCGGTCTCCAGGCCCAGGCCCTCGAGCTCGGGGGCGATGACGTGCTCACGCACATCGGGGGTCAGCAGCGACTCGAGCGAGATGTCGGGCGCGTGCTGGCTGGAGACGACCACCGTGTGCAGCCGGACCGGGCGCAGGCCGTCGTATTCGATCGTGACCTGCGTCTTGCCGTCGGGCCGCAGGTAGGGGATCGTGCCGTCCTTGCGGACCGCGGAGAGGCGGCGCGCGAGCCGGTGCGCGAGCGCGATCGGCAGCGGCATGAGCTCGGGCGTCTCGCTGCACGCGAAGCCGAACATCATGCCCTGGTCGCCGGCGCCCTGCAGGTCGAGGTTGTCGCTGCCGGAGCCCTCGCGGACCTCGATCGCGGAGTCGACGCCCTGGGCGATGTCGGGCGACTGGGCGCCGATCGACACGCTGACGCCGCAGGAGGCGCCGTCGAAGCCCTTCTTCGAAGAGTCGTAGCCGATGCCGAGGATCGTCTCGCGGACGATCTTCGCGATGTCGGCGTAGGCGCTGGTGGTCACCTCACCGGCGACGTGGACCTGGCCGGTGGTGATGAGCGTCTCGACGGCGACCCGGCTGCGGGCGTCCTGCGTGAGGAGCGCGTCGAGGATGCCGTCACTGATCTGATCGGCAATCTTGTCGGGGTGACCTTCGGTGACCGACTCTGACGTGAACAGGCGGCGGGCCAATGGTGCTCCTCAGGGGTTACGGCGTCGGTTTGGTTGGCTTCGCAGCAGTGTACGACTTGGCCCTCGAGAACCGACAAAGGCATGGTGGACTCCAGGCCGTCACATCGTCGTGGGACCGGGATGATCAGGGCAAACGGTCGATTACGAGATCTAAAATCCTATCGGCAAGGTCGTCTTTGGACAGTTCGGGCAGGGCCGAACGGGTCCCGTCGGCGCCGAGGATGACCGCCTGGTTGTGCTCCGCGCCGAAGGTCTTGCCGACCCCGACCTCATTCACGACGATCAGGTCCGCGCGCTTGCGGAGCAGCTTTTCGTGACCGTTCGCGACGGCCTGCTCGATCGCGGCGGTCTCGGCGGCGAACGCGACGAGCACCTGCCCCGCCGGCTTCGCCGCGCCGAGCTCCGCGGCGATGTCAGGGTTGGTCACGAGCTCCAGGGTGGGCGCGGTCCCGTCCACCTTCTTGATCTTGCCGGGGGCGAAGACCGCGGGCCGGAAGTCGGCCGGCGCGGCCGCCATGACCACGGCGTCGGCCTTCGCGGCCGCGTCCAGGGTGGCGACCCGCAGCTGCTCGGTCGTCTCGACCCGGACCAGGTCGGCGCCGGCCGGGTCGGGCAGCGCCACGTTGGCCGAGATGAGGGTGACCCGCGCCCCCCGGGCGACGGCGGCCCGCGCGATCGCGTAGCCCTGCTTGCCGGAGGAGCGGTTGCCGATGAAGCGGACCGGGTCGATGGGCTCGCGGGTGCCGCCGGCGGTGACGACCACGTGCCGCCCGGCCAGGTCGGCGGCGAGGCCGCCGCGGCGCAGGAGCCGCTGGGCGGTGGCGAAGATCGCGGCCGGGGCGGGCAGCCGGCCCTTGCCGGTGTCGGCTCCCGTGAGCCGCCCCACGTCGGGCTCCAGGACCACGACGCCGCGGGAGCGGAGCGTGGCGACATTGGCCTGGGTGGCGGGGTGCTCCCACATCTCGGTGTGCATCGCCGGCGCGAAGAGCACCGGGCACCGGGCGGTGAGCAGCGTGTTGGTGAGCAGGTCGTCGGCGAGCCCGTGCGCGGCCTTCGCGAGAAGGTCGGCGGTGGCGGGTGCGACGACGACGAGGTCGGCCTCGCGGCCGAGCCGGACGTGCGGGACCTCGTGGGCGCCGGTCCACACGTCGGTGCTGACCGGCCGGCCGGACAGGGCGGCCCAGGTGGCCTCGCCGACGAACGTGAGCGCCGCCGCCGTCGGCACGACCCGGACGTCGTGCCCCGACTCGGTCAGCAGCCGCAGCAGCTCGCAGGCCTTGTAGGCGGCGATCCCGCCGGCGACGCCGAGAACGACCCTCGGCCGGTCACCGGCTCCGTCGTCCTCGGCGTGCATGTCGGACTAGACCTCTTCGATGCGCTCGGCGGTCAGCAGGCCGCTGTTGATCTCGCGCAGCGCGATCGAGAGCGGCTTCTCCTGCGGCGTGGTCTCCACCAGGGGACCCACGTATTCGAGAAGACCCTCACCCAGCTGGCTGTAGTAGGCGTTGACCTGACGGGCCCGCTTCGCCGCGAAGATCACCAGGGCGTACTTCGAGGTGGTCTTCTCCAGCAGCTCGTCGATCGGCGGGTTGGTGATGCCCTGGGGGTCTGCCACGGTTCCGGCCACGAAACAACCTCACGACTTTCCAATTGACAGCTCGCGAACCCGTAAACCTTACCAGCCCAGGGCGCACGTGGTGGGAGCGCAGCGAGCATCGGGGGTCCGGGGTGAGAATCCCCCGGCGGGACCCGCCGCTCGCGCCCGCCGGCGAGCACCTTGGCGTCGTCGGACGAGCCGAGCGCCGTCACCGCTTCTTCCACTGTGGACGGTTTCAGGTAGTCGAACGCGACGGGG
>NZ_JBFAJA010000150.1:0-19693 GCF_040654975.1 Dactylosporangium sp. NPDC050588
TCATCACCACCATGACCCACTCCTGGTCCTGCACCGCCACCCCCGTCAGCCTGTACCGCACCGGCGACCTCACCACCAGCGGCAAACAGACCTGGACCGACGGCCGCGTCCCGGGCACCCACGCGGCCACCGGCACGGACCGGGCGGTGCGCTTCGACGGCGTCGACGACCTCGCCGCCACCGCCGGGCCGGTGCTCGACACGTCCCGCAGCTTCAGCGCCGCCGCCTGGGTCCGGCCGACCGGCGGCCTCGACACCACCCGCACCGTCCTGTGCCAGGAAGGAGCCTCCGCCTGCGGGTTCGCGGTCACCTACGCCCCCGCCCCGGTCAACCGCTGGACGCTGACCATGTACGGCGCCGACGCGGCGAACGCGCCCGTCACGCGGGCCCAGTCGACCGCCGCGCCCGTGCTCAACCAGTGGACCCACCTGGCGGTCTCGTGGGACGCGGGCACGAAGACCGCGAACCTGTACGTCAACGGCACCCTCGCCGCCGCCACGGCCCGGGCGTCGAACTGGAACGCCGCCGGGGCCCTGCTCATCGGCCAGGGCAGGGAGAACGGCTCCCGCACCGGCCGTTTCCTGGGCGACGTCGCCGAGGTCCGGGTCTGGGACCGGGTGATCGACCCGCGGGTCGACCTGAACCCGCTGGTCACCCCCGTCCGGTCGGGCGCCTGGAGCATGGCCGACTACGACGAGGACGTGCCCCGGCAGGTCACCGACGACTCCGGCTACCAGCGACCGCTGACCATCACCGACGCGCCGGGCACGACCTGGTGCGACGGCTACGAGCTCGGCGGCGGCCTGTGCTTCGACGGCGTGTCCGGCGCCGCGACGACCGGGCCGGTCGTGCGCACGGACCAGTCGTACACCGTCAGTTTGTGGGTCCGGATCACCGACACCAGCGCGTCGCGGGCCGTGCTGTCCCAGCAGGGCAGCCGGGGCGCGGCCTTCACCGTCCGGAATGACCGGCTGACGGCCGTGAGGGCCGGGGGTCCCGCCGGGACGGGACCACCGGCCCTGCCACGGAACCCGGGCGTGGGCGAGAGTCGACGTGAGCCCACTGAACGGGAGGCCGCCATGACACCGCACCTGCGAGCCGAGATCGACCAGGTCGCCGAGGCCTCGATCGCGGCGCTGCGCGCTCCGTCGATCCTGAACACCCAGCCGTGGCGGTGGCGGCTCGCCGGCAACAACGCCGAGCTGTGGGCCGACCGGTCCCGCCGCCTGGACGGCATCGACCCCGACGGCCGGCTCCTGCTGCTCAGCTGCGGCACCGCGCTGCACCACGCGACCGTGGCGCTGCTCGCCGCCGGCTACGACGCCGGCATCGTCCGGCTGCCGGACCCGGACCGGCCGGACCTGGTCGCCCGGATCCGTCAGGGGCGGCAGCGCACCGCGGACGCCTTCCTGTACCGGGCGATCTACCAACGCCGCACGGACCGCCGGCCGTTCGGCGACACCCGCCCCGGCGACGCCGTGCTCGACGAGCTGCGGGCCGCGGCCGAGCGGCACGGCACCCACCTGCACGTGGTGCGCGACGACCAGGTGACGGCCTTCGCCTCCGCGGTCGCGCACGCGGGGGAGGCGGAGCACGGCGACGCGCGGATCCGGGAGGACCTGCTCGCCTGGACGACCCGCGCCCGGGACGACCGGGACGGCGTCTCGCCCCGCAGCACCGTCCCGGACACCCACCGCACCATCGCGCCCCGGGACTTCAACCTGGCGCGCCCGGCGGCGCTCGAACCGGGCACCGGGTCGGACCGCGGCACCGCGTACGTCATCCTCACCGTCGAGGAGGAGGAACCCTCGAACTGGGTCGCCGCCGGCGAGGCACTCTCCGACGTCTGGCTCACCCTCACCGCCCGCGGGCTGGCCGCCTCGCCGATCAGCGAGGTCGTCGAGGTGCCGGCGGTCCGGGTGGCGCTGCGGCGGCTGCTCGGCGGCGTCGGTCACCCGGCGATCGCGATGCGGGTCGGCGTGCCCGTCGACGACCTGGAGCCGGTCCCGCCGTCCGTCCGCCGCTCGGGCACCGACACCATCGGCCTGCCCGGCCAACCGTGATCTTCTGACGCGTCCCGCCTGCACGGCCACGACACCTCGCGTAGCCTCGGCCTCATATGCCGGGACGGATTGTTGATGTCGCAACCACAACCTGAACACGCATATCGGAGAAAGGACGTCCGGTGACCACTGTCGCGGACCGCACCACTGCCCTCGGCCGGCCCACTGACGACGAGATCGCCCAGCTGGACGCGTGGTGGCGAGCGAACAACTACCTCACCATCGGCCAGATCTACCTGCAGGGCAACCCGCTGCTGCGCCGCCCGCTCGCCCCCGAGGACATCAAACCCCGGCTGCTCGGTCACTGGGGCACCAGCCCCGGCCTGTCGCTGATCTACGCGCACGTGTCGCGGCTCATCCGGCTCACCGGCCAGCAGGCGATCTACCTCGCCGGCCCCGGCCACGGCGGCCCCGCGCTCGTCGCCGCCGGCTACCTGGAGGGCACCTACAGCGAGGTCTACCCGGCGGTGTCGCAGGACGAAGAAGGCCTGCTGCGGCTGTTCCGGCAGTTCTCCAGCCCCGGCGGCATCCCCAGCCACGTCTCCGTGACCACGCCCGGCTCCATCCACGAGGGCGGCGAGCTCGGCTACGTCCTCGTCCACGCGTTCGGCTCCGTCATGGACAACCCCGACCTGCTGACCGTCGCGGTCGTCGGCGACGGCGAGGCCGAGACCGGCCCCCTCGAAGGCTCGTGGAAGGGCGTCTCGTTCATCAACCCGGCCCGCGACGGCGCCGTCCTGCCGATCCTGCACCTCAACGACGCGAAGATCGCCGGCCCGACGGTGCTCGGCCGCAAGGAACCCGCCGAGGTGCGCTCGCTGCTGGAGGGCCACGGCTACGAGGTCCTCGAGGTCAGCGGCTCGGACCTGCCCGGCATGCACCACCGCTTCGCCGCCACCCTCGCCGAGGCGTGGGGCAAGATCCACGCCATCCAGACCGCCGCCCGCAGCACCGACTGGGACGGCGCCCGGCCCCGCTGGCCGATGATCATCCTCCGGTCGCCGAAGGGCTGGACCGGGCCCGAGGAGGTCGACGGCGTCAAGGTCACCGGCACGTGGCGGTCCCACCAGGTGCCGCTGTCCGGCGTCAAGGACAACCCGGAGCACCTGGCGATCCTGGAGCGTTGGCTGCGTTCGTACCGGCCGGAGGAGCTCTTCGACGACGCCGGGGCACCCGTGGCCCTCGTGTCCGGCCTCGCCCCCGGCGGCGACCTGCGGATGAGCGCCAGCCCGCACGCCAACGGCGGCCTGCTCACCCGCGACCTCGACATCCCCGACTTCCGCAAGTACGCGGTCGACGTCGACGAGCCCGGCGCCTCCCGCGCGGAGTCGACCCGGCGCCTCGGCGAGATGCTGCGCGACGTGTACAGCGGCAACCCCGACCGCTTCCGCCTCTTCTGCCCCGACGAGACCAACAGCAACCGGCTCGGCGCCGTCTTCGAGGTCTCCGACCGCGCCTTCATGGAGCGGGTCACCGACGCCGACGTCGCCATCGGCCGCGACGGGCGGGTCATGGAGGTGCTCTCCGAGCACAACTGCCACGGCTGGCTGGAGGGCTACACCCTCACCGGACGGCACGGCATGTTCGCCACGTACGAGGCGTTCGCGATGGTCTCCGCGTCGCAGACGGTGCAGCACGGCAAGTGGCTGCAGGAGGCGAAACGGCTCGACTGGCGGGCCAAGGTGCCCTCGCTGAACGTGCTGCTCACCTCGACCGCGTGGCGCAACGACCACAACGGCTTCTCGCACCAGGGCCCCGGGCTCATCCAGGTCGTGCTCACCCAGCGCGGCGACGTGGCCCGCGTCTACCTGCCGCCGGACGCCAACACGCTGCTGTCCGTCGCGGACCACTGCCTGCGCTCCCGCTCGTACATCAACCTCATCGTCATCGACAAGCAGCCGCAGCTGCAGTGGCTGAGCATGGACCAGGCCATCGAGCACTGCGCGGCGGGCGCGGGGATCTGGGACTGGGCCGGCACCGACGACGGCTCCACCGACCCCGACATCGTGCTGGCCTGCGCCGGTGACGTCGTCACGATGGAGACCGTCGCCGCCGCGCAGATCCTCCGCGAGCGGCTGCCGAAGCTCAAGGTCCGGGTCGTCAACGTCGTGGACCTCATGACGCTGCCCCGCCCGAAGGACCACCCGCACGGGATGAGCCCGACCCGGTTCACCGAGCTGTTCACCGACCACGTCGACGTCGTCTTCGCCTTCCACGGCTACCCGGGCGCCATCCACCAGCTCGTCCACGGCCGCCCCGACGCCGACCGGTTCCGGGTCCGCGGCTTCATCGAGGAGGGCACCACCACGACCCCGTTCGACATGACCGTCCGCAACCGCGCCTCCCGCTTCCACCTCGTCATCGACGCCATCAACAACGCGAAGCGGCTGCCGCGCGGCGCCGCCGAGCTGAAGGCGTGGTGCGAGCGGAAACTCGCCGAGCACGAGGCCTACGTCGTGGAGCACCTCGAGGACCTGCCCGAGGTCCGCGACTGGACCCTCGGCGACTGGGCGGCACAGGGATGAGCACGGCGACCGAAACGCTGGCCCGGGCGGCGGACACCGCCCGGCTGGCGCCCTCCGTGCACAACACCCAGCCGTGGCGTTGGGTCGTGCAGGGCTCGTCCCTGTCGCTGTACGCCGTGCCCGGCCGCCAGCTGCGAGAGCAGGACCCGGCGGGGCGCCTCCTGCTGGTCAGCTGCGGCGCGGCGCTGCACCACGCGCGGGTCGCCCTGGACGCCTCCGGCTGGACGTACGACGTCTCGCGATCCGCCGGCGACGGGTCCACCACGGCCGACGCCGCGACGCCGCTCGCGGTCGTGCACGCCTCGCAGGCCGGGCCCGCCGACCCCGGCGCGATGCGGCGCCTGCAGCTGCTGCAGGTCCGGCGCACCGACCGGCGGGTGGTCAGCGACGAGCCGGTGTCCGCGCTTGTGCGCGAGGCGCTCGTCGCCGCGGCCGGGCAGGAGGGCTCCCGCCTGCACCTGCTCACCCGCGACCAGGTCCTCCAGCTCGCCGTCGTCATCGAGCACGCCGGCGACGCGGAGCGGCACGACGAACGGATGCGCGCCGAGACGGCCGAGTGGGTCGGCGGCGACCGCCCGTCGGGCACCGGCCTGCCCGACACCGTGATCCCCGCCGAACTGCCGCTCACCACGGTCGCCGAACGCGACTTCGGCGTCAGCGGCAACCTCCCGGCCGGCTCCGGCCACGACGAGGCCGCCGCCTACGCCGTCCTGTACGGCGACGGCGACGAACCCTCCGACTGGCTCCGCGCCGGCGAGGCCCTCAGCGAGATCTGGCTCGCCGCGACCGAGCACGGCGCCGCGGTCCTGCCGCTGAGCAGCCCCGTCGAGCTCGACTTCACCCGCCAGGCGCTGCGGCGCATGCTGGGCGAGGTCGGCTACCCGTACCTGGTCCTGCGCCTCGGCACCACGGACCCCGACCACGCCGGCCCGGCCCACACCCCGCGCCTGCCCGTCGAGCAGGTCGTCGAGATCCTGGACTGACAGCACCACCGGCACGATGGGCGGCGGGCCGGCCCGGGCTCGCCGCCCGCTCTTCCTCAGCGGACGGCTGGGACGTCTCAGCGGACGGCCAGGATGTCGATGACGTAGCGGAGCGCCCCGGGCGGGGTGCCGGCCGGGGCGCCGTTCGCGAGGTCGGGTGGCACGTCAGCCTGGACGCGGCTGCCGACGGCGGCGCCCTGGACGGCCGCCTCGAATCCGGCGGCGACGGGGGTGGTGCCGACGACGAGGTCGAAGGTCGTGTTCCTGGACCAGGTGGAGTCGAACTCGACGCCGGTGGTGTAGCTGGCCGCGATGAAGTTGACGGTCGCCGTCTGCCCGCGGGCCACCTTCTCGCCGGTGCCCTCGACGAGCGTGGTCAAGGTCAGCTCGGTCAGGGGGAGGGTTCCCGCGCCGACCACCGGTTTCGCGGCGAGTGCGGGCGGGGTGCCGGTGACCGTGCGGCTCTCCGGGGTGCTCGTGGGGGCCTGGGCGGGCGTCGCTGACGCGGACCGGGTCGGTGAGCCCTTGACCAGGTCAGGGCCGGTGGGTCCGCCGAACTGGTCGCGGAGGACGACGCTCCCGGCCACGGCCGCCACCAGGAGCACGGCGGCCGCCACGACGAGCCCCCGCCGCCGTGCGGCGCGACCTGCCGCGACCGGTGCTTCTGGGGCTTCTGGGGCTTCTTGTCGGACTTCCAGGGCTTCTTGTGGGGCTTCTGGCGCTTCTTGTGCGGCGGGCAGCGGGGCGCGGGCGGCACCGGCGGCCACCACCAGTTGCGGATCCTCGATCGCCGTGGGGGCGACGCCGATGGCGCGGTGCAGCAGCGTCGCGGCGAGCGGGGTGCGGCTCGTCCCACCCACGAGCAGGCAGCCGGCGAGGTCCGCCGGGGCGATCCCGGCCGCTTCGACGGTGGCCGTCGCGAGGGTGACCGTGCGGCGCAGCAGCGGGGCGGCGTCGCGTTCGAGCTCCTCGCGCGTGACGATGACGTCGCGGCCCAGACGCGGCACGTGGACGGTCGCGGACGCTTCGCGGCTGAGCGACTCGCGGGCCTGCCGCACGTCGGTCCACAGCGTCTGGAAGTCGCGCCGGTCGTCGGCGTCGGCAGGGTGCAGCAGCCGCCGCCACTGCGGCGTGCCGGGGCCCGCCGCCGTGCCGACGTGCGCGACGAGCAGAGCGTCCAGGTCGAGCCCGCCGACGTCGTCGAGCCCTCGCGATGCGAGGGTGTGGAAGCCGTCGCCCCGGCGCCGCAGGACGGTCGCGTCGAAGGTGCCGGCGCCCAGGTCGTACACGAGCAGACAACGTCCCTCGTCGACGTCGTGGCCGAGGACGGCGGTGAAGTAGGCGGCGGCCGCGACCGGCTCGGGGACGAGCGCACGGACGGTCAGGCCGGCCTGTCCGGCGGCGCCGATGAGGATCGCCCGGCGGGTCGCCCCCCACGTCACCGGGTGGGTGATGATCGCGTCGCCGACCGGACCGCCGCTGACCCTGGCGGCCTCCTCCGCGACCCGCCGCAGCGTCGCCGCGATCAGCGTGCCGACGGGGTGCGCCCGGTCGCCGAGCAGCACGTCGGTCTCGTCGACGCGCCGCTTCGGGTTGCCCTCGAACCGGCTCGGGTCGACGCGGGCGTTGCGCTCGGCGTCGCGGCCCGTCAGAATCCGCCCGTCCGGCGTGGCGTACACGGCGGACGGCAGCAGCGGAGAGCTGTCGAACAGCAAGTGCTGCCGGCGCCCGTCGTCCCGGCACAGCACCGCCACCGTGTTCGACGTTCCGTAGTCGACGCTGAGCCAGTCCATCGTCGCAGCGTACGGCCCGGCCCTCGACCCGAAGATCACCCGAGGCGGCACTTCTGGATCCGGTTACCATGCATCCCTCCAGGCACCCGTCCCAGGCACCCGTCCGCGCGCGGGACTGCGGGCGTGTGTCCCGGTAGGGAGGTGTCGTGGAGGCTGAGGAGTCGTTCCGTGCGTACGTGGCGGGCCGGTTGGCGGCGTTGTCCCGCATGGCCTACCTGCTGTGCGGTGACCGGCACGCCGCCGAGGACCTCGTGCAGGTGACGCTGGTCCGGGTCGCCCGGCACTGGGAGCGGGTGGTGGCCGGCGGGGACCCGGACCCGTACGTGCGGCGGGTGATGGTCAGCCAGCACGTGTCGCTGTGGCGGCGGCGCTGGCGGCAGGTGCACGTGAGCGATCAGCTGCCGGACCGCGCGGTGCCGGACCGGGCGGACGCCGTCACGACCGCGCTCGCGGTCCAGGCCGCGCTGGCGAAGCTGGCGCCCCGGCAGCGGGCCGTGCTGGTCCTGCGGTACTTCGAGGACCTGACCGAGGCCGCGACCGCCGACGTGCTGCGCTGCTCGGTCTCGACCGTGAAGAGCCAGACCCGCGACGCCCTCGCCGCCCTCCGTGTCAAAGCGCCCGAGCTGGCCGAGGTGATGTCATGACCGTGCCGTTGCGTGACACGCTGCGTGAGCTGGGGGAGCGGATGCCGCCCGCCCGGCTGCCCGAGGACCCGTGGCGGCGCGGGCGGCGGCAGCGGCGCCGGAGCCGGGTCGTCGCGGCCGTCGTCGTGGCGCTGCTGTGCGCGGCCGTGGCCGTCCTGCCCGGCGTACACCTGGAACCCCAGCCGTCCGGGGGCGACCCGGCCGTCCCCGCCGGCATCGAGCTGCCGTACTTCTTCCAGGCGACGGTCGGCATGGCGCCGCCCGGCCCGGCCACGGTCCTGTTCGGCGGCTACAGCTGGGGGCTGTCCAGCGACCCCTACCCCTTCGAGGAGGAGGGTGGCAAGCTCGCCGTTGTCGGGCGTAACGGCGCCTACCGCATGCTGCGCTATCCGGACGACAAGCTGCGTGCCGGGCAGGACGTGCGGCTGTCCCCGGACGGCAACCTCGTCGCGCAGAGCATGCTGACCGGCGGTCCGCCCGGGTGGCTGGTGGTCACCGACCTGCGCACCGGCCGCAGCCGCGGCTACGGCGACGGGCCGCCGGCCTGCTGCTTCGAGGTCGCGGCGTGGCGGCCGGACAGCGGCGCCGTCCTGGTACTGCACGGCGACAACAACGACTATGACCCGGCAACCGACCGCCCACGGGCACAGTACATCCTGGTCGACCTGGCCAGCGGCGCGCTGGTCCCGGTCGACGACGTGTTCCCGCGCGACCCCGTCGCCTCGGCATGGGTGGCGGCGTTCGCGCCGGACGGCCACGGGTTCGTCGCGACGAGGCCCTCCGCGGGCGGCACCGAGTTGCGCGGTTACGACGCCGCCGGCCGGCGGCTGTGGACCCGCGACCTCGGCGACCGGCGGCTGGCCGGCTCGGGCGCCTACACACCGGACAGTTCGGCCGTGGCACTGCTGACCATCGACGGGTGCACGAACACCAAGGAGTGCGACCACGATCGGCTCGCCGCCCGGCGATGGCGCGTCTCCTACGTGGACGCCGCCACCGGCGCGGACCGCGAAGGGCCGGCGCTGCCGACGGTGACCGGTCCGGCGGTGCGAGCGCTCGGCTGGCACGGCGACACCCTCGTCGTCGTGCAATACGAACTCGAAGCCGAAGTCCTGCTGGAACCGGACGATACGGGCTGGTCGGAGACCCGGCACGTCCGCGTGCTGGCGCTGCGACCAGACGGCACCGTGAGCGTCGTGCTGGACCCGCCGGGCGACGTCAGCTCCATCGACATCGCGCAGGACCTGCTCCGCGACGGGCGGTTCGGTGGCCCGGTGCCAGCGCCGGCGGCGCTGCCCGCCCGCTGGTCGGTGATCGCGCAGGTAGGCTCGCTCGCGCTCTGCGTGATGTCACCGGTGCTGCTGATCGCCGCCCTCGTCATCCGGCTGGTCCGCCGCCGCACGGCCCGGCCGTAGCGGCGGCGTCTCGGCCCGTTGCCGGCCGCGGCTCAGCGGTCCTCCGGCACGGGTAGCTCCCGTCCGAGGCGTACGAGCGGGGACAGGACCATCACCAGGGGTGACACCATCATGCCGGCGCCCGCCACGAGGATGGCGGTGCGTAGTCCCAGCCCTCCCGCGAGGAGGCCGCCGAGCAGCGAGCCCAGCGGGGTCAGGCCCATGCCGGCGAACGTGATCGTCGCGGCGGCGCGGCCCTGCATCCCGTCCGGGGTCACGGCCTGCCGGACGGCCATGACGGTGACGTTGACCAGCTGCCCGAAGGCCCCGACCACGAAGTTGATGGCGGCGAGCGCCGGCACCGTCACCGCGGGGGTGCCCTGCACCGCCGGCACGAGCAGCAGCGCGCCGTTGCCGATCGTCGCCGCGGACACCAGCACCACGCCGTGGCCGAACCTGCCGGGCAGGCGGGCGGCGAGCAGCGCCCCGGCGAGCGCCCCGGGGCCGGTCGCCGCGAGCACCAGCCCGACCGCGCCGCCCGGCAGGCGCAGGTCCTCGGTGAGGTAGACCAGATACGCGGTCATCACGGCCGCGAACGAGAACTGGAACGCGCCGGAGGCCAGGCACACGGCCCGCAGCGACGCCTCACCGGCGACGAAGCGGACGCCTTCCCTGACCTCCCGCCACACGTGCGGGGCCCGGCCGGCGGGCTCCGGGGCCGGCTCGCGGTGCCGGATCCGCGAGACCGACCCGAACGACAGCGCGAACAACAGCCCGTTGGCCACCGCCGCGATCGACGCCGACGGCAGCGACACCAACGCCCCGCCGAGCGCCGGACCACCGATCTGCGCCGCGGACCGGCTGCCCTCGAGCGCGCTGTTGCCGCGCAGCAACTGGTCGCGCCGCAGCATCCGTACGAGCAACGCCTGGTACGCCACGTCGAAGAACACCGACATCGTCCCCAGCGCGAACCCCGCGACCAGAAGGATCGGCAGGTCGAGGCCGCCGGCGAGGGCGGCCGCGGCGACCCCGGTCAGCACCAAGGCGCGGCCGAGGTCCGCCAGCATCATGACGTTGCGGGCGCGCCACCGGTCCACCCACGCGCCGATGAACAACGACAGCAGCAGCAACGGCGCCTGCCCGACGGCCCTGAGCGCACCGAGCCCGCCGACGTCGAGGTGCAGCGTCAGCACGGCGATCAGGGACAGGACGACCAGGCTCGCATGCTCGCCGAGCTGCGAGGCGGTCTGCCCCACCCAGAGCCTGCGGAAGTCGGCGTCGCGCCAGAGAGCGGAATCGGGCGCAGCGGAAGACGTGGACGGCACAGAAGACCCCTCGGGTGACCGAGAACAAGGGCCCGCCACCCGTTCCGCAGACGCGTGAACGGGTCGAGGCGGGGAGTGCTCGCTGTGCCGCGCTTTCGAAGGCAGCACGCGATGACCGGGGCCTCACGGCCCAAACGTCAACGCGTGCTCGAACGACCGGGCATCTCAACTCCTGGAGGGATCAGTCGGCAAGCAGACGCTAACCATCGACGGCCCGGCGCGCAACGCGATACGAACGGCGGCGCGGTGGGGCATGCTGCTTGGAGGAAGGCCTGAGCCAACCGTGTGGAGGTGTGCGATGTCCCGTGTCCAGCTCGCGCTCCGGGTCCCGGACCTGGAAGCGTCAGTGGCGTTCTACTCGAAGCTGTTCGGCACCGAACCGGCCAAGCGCCGCCCCGGCTATGCGAACTTCGCGATCGCGGAACCCCCGCTGAAGCTCGTCCTGCTGGAAGGCGAACCCGGCCGGCCGACCGCACTGGATCACCTCGGCGTCGAGGTCGAGACCACCGAGGCCGTCGACGCCGCGACCGGCCGGCTGACCGGGGCGGGACTCATCACCCTGACCGAGGGCGACACCGAGTGCTGCTACGCGTTGCAGGACAAGGTCTGGGTGCGGGGCCCGGGCGACGAGCCATGGGAGGTGTACGTGGTCAAGGGAGACTCCGACGTGGGGGACAAGCCCATCGTCGTGGAGACCTGCTGCACTCAGCCGGCCGACAGCGCGCCCGCCGTCGTGCCGTCGCCCGTCGTGCCGTCGCCCGCCGTGGCGCCTGCCGGACCGGCGTAGCAGTCGGTCCGGCGTAGCAGTCGGTCCGGCCGTTCGCAGCGGTCATCTGGTCGGAGCGGCCCGCCGGACGTGGTGGTGGCCGAGAAGGAAGGTCACCAGGCCCGGGACGGCGGCAGCCGCGGCGCAGGCCAGCGCCTGGTGCAGGGTCAGCGGCGTCGTGCCGAGCAGGGACTGCAGCGGCGGGAGCCAGACGGCGGCGAGCTGCAGGACGAGGGACAGGCCGACGGCGGCGTCCAGGCTCCAGTTGCGCTGCCCGCCGCCACGGGCCCGCAGGGCGAGGGCGACACCGAGCTGGGCGAGTCCGAGCACCAGGAACAGCACGCTCTGCCACGGACCGCCGGCGTGCCGCGTCCACAGCGCCGCGGCCAGGACCGTGGCCGTGATCAGTGCGCTCGTGACGGCGATCGGCGCGGCCAGCCCACCGAGGATCGCCTGGTCCGGGCGGCGCGGCGGCCGCCGCATCAGGCCAGGGTCGGCGGGCTCCCCACCCAGCGCGACGCCCGGCAGCCCATGCGTGATCATGTTGATCCACAGGATCTGCGCCGGCAGCAACGGCACGGGCATGCCCAGCCATGGCCCGGCGAGCATGACGAGCACCTCGGCGGCACCGCCGGACAGCGCGTACACGAGGAAGCGGCGGATGTTGGCGTAGATGCGCCGCCCCTCACGCACCGCGGTGGCGACGGTGGCGAGGTTGTCGTCGGCGAGGACGAGGTCCGCGGCCTGGCGCGCCGCCTCGGTGCCGCCACGGCCCATCGCGACCCCGATGTCGGCCCGGCGCAGGGCAGGCGCGTCGTTCACACCGTCGCCGGTCATGGCCACGACGCCGCCACCGCGCTGGAGCCCTTCGATGATGGTCAGCTTCTGCTCGGGACTGGTCCGCGCATACACGACGGGCACCGCACCGCCCGCCCCGTTCTGCGCCGCGTCACTGCCCAGGCGGTGGGCAGGCACGGCACCGCCCGCCCCGTGAGGTGGCGTGGCCCCGTCCGGGCCGTGAGGTGGCGTGGCGCCGGTCAGGCTGTGGGGTGGCGTGGCATTGCCCGGGCTGTGGGGCGCTGCGCTGGCCGGGCCGTGAGGCGGCGCGGTGCCGTCAGGGGCGTGGGGAGGCGTGGCGAGGGTCAGGCTTTGGAGAGACACGGCGTTGCCCAGGTCGTGGGGTGGCGCGGTGCTGGCCAGGCCGTAGTGCGGCGTGGTGCTGTCTGGGCTGTGGGGCGTGGTGCCGTCCAGGCTATGGGGAGACGCGGTGCTGGTCAGGCCGTGAGGTGACGCGGTGCAGCCCAGGTCATGGGGTGGCGTGGCGCTGTCTGGGCTGTGAGGAGGCGTGGTGCCGTCCATGCCCTGAGGCGGCGTGATGGTGGCCGGGTCGGTGCCGAGCGCCACCGTTGCGCCGGGGGTGGCGAGGCCGACCCGCTCGGCGATCGCCGCAGCCGTCGCCGGGTGGTCCCCGGTGATGAGGATGACCTCGATGCCGGCGTCCCTCAACGCGGCCACGGCCGCCGGCGCCGCCTTCCGCACCGGGTCGATGAGGGCGACCAGCCCGAGCGGCCGCAGGTCCCGTTCGGCTTCCTCCGGCGTCGGCACGGAGTCCCGGTGCGCCCCCGCGACGGCAAGCACCCGGTAGCCCTCCGCGGCAAGCGCACGGTAGCCCTCCGCGGCAAGCGCACGGTAGCCGTCGGTGGCGAACGCCTGGTCGTCGGCGGCAAGCGCCCGGTAGCGCTCCGCGGCGAGTGCCTGATGGTCCTCGGCGGCGAGCGCCTGGTGGCCGTCGGCGGCGAGCGCCTGGTGGCCGTCAGTGGCAGGCGCCTGGTGGTCGGCGGTGCGTGGCTGGTGGCCGTCGGTGGCGATTGCCTGGTGGCCGTCGGTGGCAGGCGCCCGGTAGTCGTCGGTGGTGAGCGCCCGGTGGTCGTCCGTGGTGAGCGCCGGCGGTGTGGCGGTGAGCAGCACGTCAGGTGCGCCCTTGGACACGACCAGGTATCCGCCGGCGGGGTCGGCATGGACGGTGGTCATGCGGCGGCGCACGGCATCGAACGGCACCTCGGCCACGCGGGGGAACTCCTGCCGCACCTTCAGGTCGACGCCGCAGCGTCCGGCGGCGGCGAGCAGGGCGGCCTCCATCGGGTCGCCGACCGGCGCCCAGGCAGGTCGGGCGTGGTCGAGGTCAGCGTCGTTGCACAGCACGAGCGCCCGGGCGAGCTCGAGCCCGGCGGCGCCCGGCTCGGGCGTCGCGGTCCCGGAAGGCGCGTAGCCGGCGCCCGTCAGGGTGATCTCGCCGCCGTCGGGCAGCAGGAGCCGCTCGACGCTCATCAGCCCTTCGGTGAGCGTGCCGGTCTTGTCGGTGGCGAGGACGGTGACGGAGCCGAGGGTCTCCACGGCGGGCAGCCGGCGCACGATCGCCGACCGCCGCGCCATCCGGTGCGCGCCGAGGGCCAGGGCCAGGGTCACGACCGCCGGCAGCGACTCGGGCACGGCGGCGACGGTGAGGCTCACCGCGGCCAGCAGCATCTCGGTGACTGGTTGGCCGCGCAGCACACCGACCAGGAACACCACCCCGGACAGCACGACCGCGCCCAGGGCGAGGACCTTGCCGAGCCCGACGAGCCGGCGCTGCAGCGGCGTCTGCCGCCGCGGCTGCCCGGCGACCAGGGCGGCGATGCGGCCCAGCGCGCTGTGCTGGCCGGTGCGCACGACGACACCGGTGGCGCGGCCGGTGGCGGTGACGGTGCCCGCGGACAGCTCGTCACCGGCGGACCGGGCCACCGTCATCGACTCGCCGGTGAGCGCCGACTCGTCCAGGGCCAGCCGGACCGCCTCGACGACCCGCAGGTCGGCGGGGACGATGTCGCCGGCCTCCACCCGCACGACGTCGCCGGGCACCAGCTCGGCGGCGGGGACGGAGACGTCGGCGCCGTCGCGGCGGACCCTGGCGGACGGGGCGGCCATGCGGCGCAGCGCCGCCACCGCCCGGTCCGCGCGCAGCTCCTGCACGACGCCGACGGTGGTGTTGAGGACGATCACCAGCGCGATGACGACCAGGTCGCTGACGTCCCGCAGCGTCGCGGTCACGACCATGGCGACCAGCAGCACGACGATCAGCGGGTCCCGCAGCTGCACGCCGATCCGCGCGACGATCGACGGTGGCGGCGCGGCCGGAAGCTCGTTGCGCCCGTGCCGCTCCCGCAGCGCGGTGACCTCCGTGGCGCTGAGCCCGGCCGGGTCCGTCAACGTCGTGGTCATGCCTCGACCCTCCCACCGTCCACCCCCGCCGCCCAGCGGCGAAGGTCCCGCCCGAGGCGGGACCTTCGACGTACGACCAACGGCTCAGGTGGCCGACGGCGCGTGCGCGATCAGCACCGGGCATTCGGCGTGCTGCATCAGCTGCTGCCCGACCGACCCCAGCAGCAGCCCGGCGAACCCGCCGTGCCCGCGGCTGCCGACCACCACCAGCTGCGCCGTGTGCGACACGCCGATGAGCACCTTGGCGGCCCGTCCGGCGGCCAGCAGCGCCTCGACCTTCACGCCGGGGTACCGCTCGCGCCACCCGGCCAGCGACGACTCCAGCGCCGCCCGCTCCGCCGCCTCGGCCGCCTCGCGCGGGACCAGTACCGGTGACGGCGGCACGAAGGCGCGGACCGCCACCAGCTCGGTGCCGCGCGCGGCCGCCGCCTCGAACGCCAGCCGCAGCGCCGCCTCCGCCGACGGCGAGCCGTCGACCCCGACCACGACCGGGCCGGTGACCGCGTCGGAGTGCCCGCGCACGACCGCGACGGGCGTGCGGGCGTGCATGGCGACTTGCTGGCTCACCGAGCCCAGCAGCAGGTTGCTGACCCCGCCGGCGCCGCGGCTGCCGACGACCAGCAGGCCGGCGGCCTCGCCCAGGTCGAGCAGCGTCGCCGCGCCGGGCGCGTGGACGGCGACGCCGACGACGTCGAGCCCGTCGTGGCGGTCGCGGACGCGGGCGGCGGCCTCGGCGACGAGCTGCTCACCGGCCCGCTCCGCCGCCTCGATCAGCTCGGCCGTGACGTCGTAGTACACGCCGGGCCACACGACCTGGTAGCCGTGCACGATCCGCAGCTGGGCCCGCGCCCGTGCGGCCTCGGCGGCGGCCCAGTCGACCGCCTTGCGGGCCTCGTCGGATCCGTCGTACCCGACGACGACTCGTTGGATGTTCATGACAGCTCCCTTACCGTGAGTCGGAACCGGTCGCGACGACCGAGCAGCGGCCCGCTTCCAGCCGGGCGACCGGCACCCGGAAGGGCGAGCAGGAGACGTAGTCGAGCCCGGCGTCGTGGAAGAAGTGGATGGAGGCGGGGTCGCCGCCGTGCTCGCCGCAGACCCCGATGTGCAGGTCCGGCCGGGTCCGGCGGCCCTCGTCGACCGCGATGCGGACCAGCCTGCCGACCCCGTCGCGGTCGATCGACTCGAACGGCGAGACGCCGAAGATGCCCAGCTCCAGGTAGCGGGTGAAGAACGCGCCCTCGACGTCGTCGCGGGAGAAGCCCCACCCCATCTGCGTGAGGTCGTTGGTACCGAAGGAGAAGAAGTCGGCCGCGCGGGCGATCTCGCCGGCGGTCAGGGCGGCGCGCGGCACCTCGATCATCGTGCCGACCCGCGCCTGCACGCCGAGCGACCCCAGCAGCCGCAGCGCCTCCTCGCGGACGGCCTCCAGCTCCTGCACGGCGCCCACGAGCGGCACCATGATCTCCGGCCGGACCGTGACCCCGCGCTCGCGGCACGCGAGCGTCGCCTCGGCCACGGCGCGGATCTGCATCGCGAACAGGCCGGGCACGACCAGGCCGAGCCGCACCCCGCGCAGGCCGAGCATCGGGTTCTCCTCGTGCATCCGCTGGACCGCGTCGAGCAGCGCCCGGTCGTGCCCGTCCGGCTCGCCGCGCGACTCCTCGAGCGCGACCCGCACGGCCAGCTCGTCCAGCGGCGGCAGGAACTCGTGCAGCGGCGGGTCGATGAGCCGGATCGTCACCGGCAGCCCGTTCATCGCCTCGAACAGCCGCTCGAAGTCGGCGCGCTGCAAGGGCAGCAGATCGGCGAGGGCCTTGTCGCGTTCGTCGTCGGTGCCGGCGAGGATGAGCCGCTCGACCAGCGGCCGCCGCTCGCCGAGGAACATGTGCTCGGTGCGGCACAGCCCGATGCCCTGGGCGCCGAACCGGCGGGCGCGGGCGGCGTCGTCGGCGGTGTCGGCGTTGGCCCGCACGCCGAGGCGCCGGACCTTGTCGGCGTGGGCGAGGATCCGGTCGACGGCCGCGACCAGCGGGTCGGCGCCGGGGGAGAGCGTGCCTTCGAAGTACCGGACGACCGGCGACTCCTGCACCGGCACGGCGCCGAGGTACACGGTGCCGGCGCTGCCGTCGATCGACACGACGTCGCCCTCGGCCACCGTCCGGCCGTCCACTGTGAAGTGTCCGTCGTGGACCTCGATGCGGTCGGCGCCGCACACGCACGTCTTGCCCATGCCGCGGGCGACCACCGCCGCGTGCGACGTCTTGCCGCCGCGGCTCGTCAGGATCCCCTGCGCGGCGATCATGCCGGGCAGGTCGTCGGGATTGGTCTCCCGCCGCACCAGGATGACCCGCTCGCCCCGCGCGGCCAGCGCCGCCGCCCGCTTCGCGTCGAAGACCACCGCGCCGACCGCGGCGCCCGGGGACGCCGCGACACCCCGGGCCAGCCGCTCGGGCGCCCTGGAGAGGTCGAACGCCGGGAACATCAGCTGCGCCAGCTGCGCTCCGGTCACCCGGTGCAGCGCCTCGTCGAGGTCGATGACGCCCTCGTCGACGAGCTGCGCGGCGATGACGAACGCGGCCGCCGCGGTCCGCTTGCCGACGCGCGTCTGCAGCATCCACAGCTTGCCGCGCTCGATGGTGAACTCGATGTCGCACAGGTCCCGGTAGTGCGCCTCCAGCTTCGCCATGATGACCATCAGCTCGTCGTAGGCGCGCTTGTCGACGGCGGCGAGCTGCTGCAGCGGCACGGTGTTGCGGATGCCGGCGACGACGTCCTCACCCTGGGCGTTGGCGAGGTAGTCGCCGTAGACGCCGGGCTCGCCGGTCGCCGGGTCGCGGGTGAACGCCACGCCGGTCCCGGAGTCCGGGCCGAGGTTGCCGAAGACCATGGCGACGATGTTGACGGCGGTGCCGAGGTCCGCCGGGATGTGCTCCTGCCGGCGGTACAGCACGGCCCGCTCGCCGTTCCACGAGTCGAAGACGGCGCGGATCGACTGGTCGAGCTGCTCCCGCGCGTCCTGCGGGAAGTCGTGGCCGGTGTGCTCGCGGAAGATCTCGCGGTACCGCGTGACGAGCCCCCGCAGCGCGGCCGCGTCGAGGCCCAGGTCATCGGTGGTGCCCGCGGCGCGTTTGGCGTCGTCGAGGGCGCGCTCGAAGGCCTCGCCGGGCACCCCGCACACGGTCCTGCCGAACATCTGGATCAGCCGCCGGTAGGAGTCCCAGGCGAACCGCGCGTCGCCGCCGGTCTGCGCGGCGAGGCCGGCGACGGTCGCGTCGCTCAGCCCGACGTTCAGGATGGTCTCCATCATGCCCGGCATCGAGAACTTCGCGCCGGAGCGCACCGACACCAGCAGCGGATCGTCCGGGTCGCCGAGCCGCCGGCCGGCCTGCCGTTCGAGCCGCTCCAGGTGCAGGCCGATCTCGTCGGCCAGGCCGAACGGCTCGTCGCCGCCGCGCAGGTACGCCCGGCAGGCGTCGGTCGTGACGGTGAAGCCGGGCGGCACCGGCAGCCCGAGGTTCGCCATCTCGGCGAGGTTGCCGCCCTTGCCGCCGAGCAGGTCCTTGAGCTCCTTGCTGCCCTCCGCGAAGTCATACACGTACTTGGTCACGGCCGGCCTCCTTCGGCACGGTGTGCGCCGCCGGCGCCGGTCGGCACTGGCGGATGGTGACGGTGCCCCGGACGCAGCCCAGGTCGTCGACGACGTACGCGACGTCCGCCCCGGCGGTGGTGAGCGTGTGCGCGACCCGCGCCGGCGACCAGGCCTCGCCGACCACGACGGCGTCGGCCATGAGGTCGCCGGCCGCCGCGTGGCGCCTGGCGTGCCGGCGGCGCCGGTGGCGGGGTGTGCCCGCGACGCGGGGACCGTCCACGCCGGCGAACAGGTCGGGGTGGTCGGCGGTGTCGATGGCGCCGAGCAGCCGGCCGAACTCGTCGACGACCGCGACGTGCGACGCGCGGGACGCCTCGACGACGTCCACGAGGTGCTGCAGGCCGGCGCGCTCGCCGACGGTCGGCACGGTCACGGTGCACCTCCACGATGTTCCGACTCGACGCTAGGCACGGTTTCCGGCCGCGGACAGGGCCGTTGGACCCGGTGGCACGGGCCGGTCGAACGGCACCCGTGGAGGTGCCGTTGTGCCCTGCCGCGGGGTGCCGGCGGGCCATACGTTCGGCTCAGCAGACAGCGACGGATTGAGCAGGAGGCAGGCCATGGGACGCTGGAACGTCGCCGACGTGATGACGATCGGCGCGATTTCCGTGCAGGAGGACACGCCGTTCAAGGAGATCGTCGACCTCCTGGAGGCGCACGAGATCAACGCGGTGCCGGTGGTCGACGCGCACGACCGGGTCGTCGGCGTCGTATCGTCGGCCGACCTGGTGCCGAAGATCGAGTTCGCCGGCGACGACGACCACCCGCGGCTGTTCGAGGGCCGGCACACCCGCCAGGCGCGCGGCAAGGCCCACGCGACCGCCGCGGGCGAGCTGATGAACGCCCCGGCCGTCACCGTGCTGAGCACCACGTCGGTGGTCGCCGCCGCCCGCATCATGGAGACCGACGAGCTGAAGCGCCTGCCGGTCGTCGACGACCTGGGCCGCCTCATCGGCATGGTCACCCGCCGCGACCTGCTGAAGGTGTTCCTGCGCACCGACGAGGACATCCGCCGCGAGATCCTCACCGAGGCCGTCGACGACCTCGTCGGCATCGACCGGTCGCAGCTGCGGGTCGAGGTCGACGACGGCGTGGTCACCCTGCTCGGCGAGGTCGACCGCGGCTCGCTCGTCGCGCCGCTGGTCCGCCAGATCGAACGCGTCGACGGCGTCGTCGACGTGGTCAGCCACCTGTCGTTCGACCGGGACGACACCGCCGACCAGCCGAAGCCCTACCGCTCCCCGGTGATGTTCTGACCGGCGAGCGGCAGGACGCCCGGGCCCCTCATGC
>NZ_JBFAJA010000151.1:0-19663 GCF_040654975.1 Dactylosporangium sp. NPDC050588
GCCCGCGGCGCAGCGGATCAGTCTCGACCTGCCCGCGATCGTCCTCGTCGGCGCGTTCGTCGTGCTGGTCACCGTGCCCGTCATCGACGTCGGGGAGCTGCTCGTCGGCGGCGCCGACGGGGACGGGCCGCAGGTGCCGGTCCACGACGTACGCGGTGGCCCCGGCGACGGGCAGCCCCATGGGCACATCGCCGTCGAGGTCGTCGACGCCGACGACGTGTGCGGTGGCGGTGACCGTGATCTCGGTGGGTCCGTAGGCGTTGACCAGCGACCCCGGCGGACCGGCGGCGAGCACCCGGCGGATGCGGGCGGGGTCGGGCACGTCGCCGCCGACGACCAGGCACCTGACGCCGCCGAACGCGGCCGGGTCGGCGTCGGCGACCAGGTGGAACAGCGCCGGGGTCAGCCGGACCACGCTCGCCCGGTGCTCGGCGATCGCCGCGCGGAGCGTGCCGACGTCCAGGGGGCGGCCGGCGGGGACGACGGCGAGGTGGGCGCCGTTGAGCAGCGCCGCCCACACCATGAACGTGGTGGTGTCGAACGACGGGTTCGCGGTCAGCAGCACCACGTCGCCGGCGGTGACGGGGGCGTGGTCGCCGGTCACGAGGTTGACGATCCCGCGGTGGGTGACGGCGACGCCCTTCGGCTCGCCGGTAGATCCCGAGGTGTGGACGACGTTCGCGAGACCGTCCGGATGCCCGGCCCGGCGCGACCTCTGTACAGAAAGCGGTCCCGGCGTCACACACTGGACGCCGTCCAGAGGCGCGCCCAGCACCGTGCGGATCCCGGCGTCGGCGGCGAGGAACCGCAGCCGGTCAGGTGGCAGGGCGGGGTCGAGCACGACGTAGCCGGCGCCGGCCTTGAGGACGCCGAGCATCGCCACGACGAGTTCCGCCGACCGTTCCAAGTGCAGGCCGACAGGGTCGTCGGCGCCGATCCCCGCGGCGTGCAGGGCCGCCGCGACCCGGTCCGAATCGGCGTCGAGGTCGCGGTAGGTCCGCTGACGAGCCGGGCCGCTCAGCGCGACCGCGTCCGGGCGCAGCGCGACCTGCGAGGCGAACCCGGCGTCGAGGGTCATCTCGACGGCGCGTCCTGGCGGGTTCCACCGCTGGACGGCGTCGGTGACCTCGGCCGCCGACATGAGCGGCACCTCGTCGGCGCCGATGTCGGGGCGGGCCGCCATCGCCCGCAGGACGCGCACCCAGGCGTCCAGCATCCGCCGCGCCGACGGCTCGTCCCACAGGTCGGTGGCGTACTGCAGCTCGGCGACGAGCGCCCGGCCCGTGTCCACGACGGTGCACGACAGGTCGAACTTCGCGGTCTGCCCGGCGCCGTCGCGGGCGCGGACGGTCGCGCCGGGCAGGCTGAAGCCGCGCAGGTCGTCCTCGAGGACCTGGAACAGCACCTGGAACAGCGGGTGCCGCCCGGCGGCCCGGTCCCCGGCGACGGCTGTGACGACGTGGTCGAACGGGGCGTCCTGGTGTTCGAATGCGGCGGTGCACGTGGCGGCGGTGCGGCGCAGCACCTCCCGCAGCGTCGGCGCGCCGCCGAGGTCGGTGCGCAGCGCCAGCATGTTGACGAACAGGCCGACGATGTCGTGCAGCTCCCGGCGGGGCCGGTTGGCGATCGGGGTGCCGACGACGACGTCGGTCTGCCCCGCCCAGCGGCCGAGCATGACGGTGAAACCGGCGAGCAGCGTCATGAACAGGGTGACGCCCTCGCCGCGGCTCAGTCCCCGCAGCCGGTCGGCGAGGGCCGGGTCGAGCTTCAGCCGGACCCCGGCGCCGCGGTGGGACTCCTCCGCCGGGCGGCGCCGGTCGGTGGGCAGGGCGAGGGTGGCCGCCCCGTCGAGCCGCTCCCGCCAGTACCGCAGCTGCTCCCGCACGGCGCCCTGCTCGACGAGCTCCCGCTGCCAGGCGGAATAGTCGGCGTACTGCAGGGGCAGCGCCGGCAGCCGGTGCGGGACGGTCGCGCTGAGCGCGGTGTACACGGTGCCGAGCTCCCGGGTGAAGATGCCCAGCGACCAGTCGTCGGTGACGATGTGGTGGAAGGTGAGCGTCAGCACGTGCCGGCGGGGGCCGAGCCGCAGCAGCGCGAACCGCGCGAGCGGCAGCCGTTCGAGGTCGAACGGCCGGGCGACCTCCGTGGCGACGATCCGGTCCGCCTCGGCCTCGGCGGTGGCGGGGTCGAGGCCGGTCAGGTCGGCGTGGCGCAGGTCGGGCTCGGCGGTCTCGTGGACGACCTGCCGCGCGCCCGTGTCGGTGCCCTCGAAGCAGGTCCGCAGCGCCTCGTGCCGCCGCACGCAGACGCGCAGCGCCTCGGTGAGGTGGCCGACGTGCAGCGTGCCGTCGATGTCGACCGCGCCGCCCAGGTTGTACGTCGCGGTCCCCGGCACGAGTTGCTCGAAGAACCAGATGCGGTCCTGCGCGAGCGACGCCCGGCACGCGAAGGCCGCACCGGCGCCGGCCGCCGGGACCGTCGCGGTCACGGGCGGGGGCCGTCGGCGACCCGGTGGCGCGCCACGGGGGTGATCCCGGCGGTGGCGAACGCCGACACCGGCGCCGACGGGGCGGCCAGCTCGCCGGCGAGGGCGGCGATCGTCGGGTGGCGGAAGAGCGTGGCGAGCGGCAGGTCGAGGCCGAGCTTCTCGGTGGTGCGGGCCACGAGGCGCATCGCCAGCAGCGAGTGGCCGCCGAGGGCGAAGAAGTCGTCGTCGGCGCCGACCCGTTCGACGCCGAGGACCTCGGCCCACACGTCGGCGAGCTGCTGCTCCAGCGGGGTCCGCGGCGCGGTGTACGGGCCGGCGGCGACGGTGATCTCGTTGTCGGGCCGGGCCCGTAGCGCCTGCTCGTCGACCTTGCCGTTGGCGTTCAGCGGGAGCCTGGGCAGCACGACGAAGCCGTCGGGGACCATGTACCGCGGCAGCCGCCGGCCGAGCGCGGCGTGCCAGTGCGCCACCGGCGCGTCGGCGGGCGGGTGACCGGAGGCCAGGTACACCACGAGCCGGTCCCCGCCGCCGGGGCCCGGGCGGGCCAGGACGGCCACCGCGTCGACGCCGGCGACCTCGCGGACGGCGGCGGCGACCTCACCGGTCTCGATCCGGTAGCCGCGGAGCTTGACTTGGTTGTCGGCGCGGCCGAGGTACTCCAGGACGGGCCCGTCGCCGACCTGCCGCCACCGCACGACGTCGCCGGTGCGGTACAGCCGCTGCCCGGGCTCGAACGGGTCGGGCACGAACCGGTCGGCGGTGAGTCCGGCGGCGCCGAGGTAGCCGCGGGCGACGGCGGCGCCGCCGACGTGCAGCTCGCCGGGGACGCCCGGCGGCACGAGCCGCTGCCGCTCGTCCAGCACGACCACCGTGGCGTTGGGGTAGGGGGCGCCGATGAGCGCGCGGTGGTCGCCGGTCCCGGCGGCGTCGACCGTCATCCAGGTCGAGTCGATCGTCGCCTCGGTGAGGCCGTAGGAGTTGACCACGTCGGCGTCGGGGCCGAGCAGGTCCCGCATCGCGGCCAGCTCGTTGCGGTAGACGGTGTCGGAGCCGACCACCATGAGGCGCAGCCCGTCGAGGCGGGCACCGACGGCCTCGGCGTGCGCGGCGAGCGCCCGGGCGACCGCGGGCACGAACTCGGCGAAGTCGATGCGCTCGCGCCGGATCAGCGACAGCAGCGCCGGCGGGTCGAGCAGGGTCTCGCGCGGGCACAGCACCAGCCGGGCGCCGGTGCCGAGGGCCCGCACGAGGTCTCCGGCGAACACGTCGAACCCGAACGCCGCCATCTGCAGCACCGACGTGACCCGCTCCGGCAGCCGGTAGGCCGCCACCCAGCCGTCGAACACGGCCCGCAGGCCGCGGTGGTGCACCATGACGCCCTTCGGCCGGCCCGAGGAGCCCGAGGTGAACAGCACGTAGGCGAGGGCGTCCACCGGCACCGTGGCAGGGACGTCCACGGTGGACCGGTTGGCGGCGCCGTCCACGGCGGACCGGTTGGCGGCACCATCCACTGTGGACCGGTCGGCGGCGTCGTCGAGGCAGAGCACGGTCGCCGCGGTCGGCGGGACGTCGGCGAGCCGGGCCCGGGACGTCAGCACGGCGACGGGTGCGGCGGCGGCGACGACGTCGGCCCGCCGCGTCGCGGGCCAGTCGACGTCGAGGGCCGTGAACGCGGCGCCGGCGCGCCACACGCCGAGCACGGCGGCGACCGTGTCGGCGGACCGGTCCAGCAGCACGGCCACGACGCTGTCGGGCCCGGCGCCGGCGGCCCGGACCGCCGAGGCGACCCGGCCGGCGCGCTCCCACAGCTGCGCGTAGCTCAGGGTCGTGACACCGTCGGTGACGGCCGGCGCGCCGGGCCCCCGCCGCACCTGCTCCGCGATGGCTTCCAGCACGGATCCGGCGCGGTCGGCGCCGGCCCGGGCGCCGCGCCCGGCGGCCAGCAGGAGCGCGGCCTCACCCGCGGCGAGCACGGGCACGTCGGCGACCCGCAGCGCGGGGTCGGCGGCGACGGCGGCGAGCACGCCCTGGAACCGTTCGACCAGCAGCCGGGCGGTTTGCTCGTCGTAGAGGTCGGTGCTGTACTCCAGCTCGCCCTCGAGGCCGGCGGCCGGGCCGCGCTCCCGCATCGAGAAGGTGAGGTCGAACTTCGCGGTCGTCGACGGGTGCGGCTCCTCGCGCAGGGTCAGCCCGTCGAGGGTGATGTCGACCGGCGTGGTGTTCTCCAGCGACATCATCACCTGGAACAGCGGGTGCCGGGCCGCGACCCGGGGCGGGTTCAGCGCCTCGACGAGCTGCTCGAAGGGCAGGTCCTGGTTGCCGTAGGCGGCCAGGTTCCAGTCGCGGACGCGGCCGAGCAGCTCCGTGAACGTGGGGTCGCCGGACGTGTCGGTGCGCAGGACGAGGGTGTTGACGAAGAACCCGACGAGGTCGTCGAGGGCCGGGTCCATCCGCCCGGCGACGGGGCTGCCGACGGGGATGTCGGTGCCGGCGCCGAGCCGGGTGAGCAGCGCCGCGAGCGCCGCCTGCAGCAGCATGAACATGCTGGCGTCGCCGGCCCGGGCGAGCGTCTCCAGGCGGGCGTGCAGGGCGGCCGGGACCTCGAACGTGACGACGGCGCCGTCGTAGCTGGGCTCCGGCGGGCGGGGGCGGTCCGCGGGCAGGGTCAGCTCGCCGGGCAGCCCGGCGAGGGCCTTGCGCCAGAACGCGAGCTGTCGCGGGGCCTCGCTGTCGAGCAGGCGGCGCTGCCACACGGCGAAGTCGGCGTACTGCACCGGCAGCGGCGCCCAGCCGGGCTCGCGCCCGTCGCGGCGGGCCGCGTACGCGACGGCGAGGTCCCGCGCCAGGGGCTCCATCGACCAGGCGTCGCCGGCGACGTGGTGCACGACCACGGTGACGACGTGCTCGTCGGCGGCGGTCGCGAACACCCACACCCTGATCGGCGCCTCGGCGGCGAGGTCGAAGGCGTACTCGCCGGCGGCCGCGACCGCCGCGGCGATGCCGTCGGGTGCGACGGGGACGACGGTCACCTCGGCCGGGTGCGTGCCGGGCGGCGCGATCCGCTGCCTGGCCGCGCCGTCGGCGTCCTCGACGGTCGTGCGCAGCGTCTCGTGGCGGGCCATGAGGTCGCCGAACGCTCGGTGCAGCGCGGCGACGTCGAGCGGGCCGGTGAGCCGCAGCGACATGGCCATGTTGTAGGTCGAGCTGGCGCCGAACAGCCGGTGCAGGAACCACAGCCGCTGCTGCCCGTAGGACAGCGGCACGGCGGCGGGCCGTTCGCCGGCGACGAGCGGCGGCCGGTCCGAGGCGGCCACTGCGGCGTCAGGACCGGTCGTGTGCGGCACACCCGAGACCGTACGGGCCACGCCGGCGACCGTCGGGGCCTCGAACAGCGCCCGCACCGACATCTCCACGCCGAACGCGGACCGCACCCGGCCGACGAGCCGCGTGGCGAGCAGCGAGTGGCCGCCGAGGGCGAAGAAGTCGTCGTCCACGCCGATGTCGTCGCGTCCGAACAGTTCGCTCCACAGGTTCAGGATCCGCTGTTCCGCCGGTGTACCGGCAGCGCGCCCGACCTTGCGGGCACCCGCCTCCAGCGGCATGGCGGCGAGCGCCTGCCGGTCGGTCTTGCCGCTGGTGAGCTGCGGCAGGCCGGGCAGCGCGACGAACCGGGCCGGCAGCATCGCCGGGGGCAGCAGGGCGCTGAGCCGCCGCAGCAGCGCCGCGGGGTCCTCGGCGACGGCCGGGTCGGCGGCGAGGTAGGCGACCAGCTGCCGGTCGCCGCCTTCCTCGGTGCCGGCGGTGCGGATGAGCACGGCCGCGTCGGTGACCTCCGGCAGCGTCCGCAGCGCCGCCTCGACCTCGCCGAGCTCGACGCGGACGCCGCGGACCTTCACCTGCGAGTCGGCGCGGCCGATGAACTCGAGGTCGCCGGCGGCGTCGCGGCGCACCAGGTCGCCGGTGCGGTACATGCGGGTGCCGGGCGGGCCGAACGGGTCGGGCCCGAACGCGGCGGCGGTCAGGTCGGGCCGGTTCAGGTAGCCGCGCCCGAGCCCGGCACCGGCGATGTACAGCTCCCCCACCGCGCCGGCGCCGACGTCGCGCAGGTCGCGGTCCAGGACGTACAGGCGCGCGCCGGTGACCGGCCGGCCGATCGGGGCGGTCGCGGTGCCCGGGTCGGGGCGGCACGGCCAGAACGTCGACTCGATCGACGACTCCGTCGGCCCGTACAGGTTGTACAGCGGCGCGTCCAGCACCGTGAAGTACCGCCGCACGAGGCCGATCGGCAGGGTCTCGCCGCCGCACAGCACGTGCCGCAGCGTCGCGCACGCACCGGCGCCGGGCTCGTCGAGGAACTCCCGCAGGGTGCTGGGCACGAACTGGACGGAGGTGACCCCGGCCCGCTGGATCAGCGACACCAGGTACCGCGGGTCGTGGTGCCCGTCGGCGGCGGCGACGACGAGGACGGCGCCGACCGACAGCGGCCAGAACAGCTCGTGCACCGACGGGTCGAAGGTCAGCGGGGTCTTCAGCATGGTGCGGTCGCGGCCGTCGAGCGGCTGCTCGCCCTGCCACCACCGCAGGGTGTTGACGATCCCGGCGTGCGGCACGACGACGCCCTTGGGCCGGCCGGTCGACCCCGACGTGTAGATGACGTAGGCGGGGTGCGCCGGCAGCAGGCCGCGCTCCGCCTCGCCGACGCGTCCGGCGCCGGCGTCGAGGCCGGCACGGACCGCCGGGTCGTCGAGCACGACGATGTGCCGGCTGGGGGCGGACGGCACCACGCCGGCGGCCGCGGCGACGGTCAGGACCACGACCGGCCGGGCGTCGTCCAGCAGCGCGGCGACCCGGTCCGCGGCGTGCTCGGTGTCCACCGGCAGGAACGCGGCACCGGCCTTGCCGGCGGCGAGCGCGCCGACGACGAGGTCGGTCGAGCGGGGCACGGCGAGCGCGACGACGCGTTCGGGGCCGGCGCCGAGGTCGCGCAGCAGCCGGGCGAGCCGGTCGGCGCGGGCGTCGAGCTCGGCGTAGGTGAGGACCTCGTCGCCGGACATCAGCGCCATGGCGTCCGGCGTCCGCCGGGCCTGTGCCACGAACAGCCCGGGCAGCGTCTCCGGTTCGGCGGCGGGCGCGGCGTTGTCGCAGGGGATCAGCAGCGGCCGGACCGGCGCCGCGGGGTCCCGCAGCAGGTCCCGGAGGAGGTCCTCGTAGCGCCGCAGGTGGTCGCGGACCGTCCCCTCGTCGAACAGTTCCGCGTCGTATTCGCAGGTGATGATGTACGAGCGGGGCATCGCGAGGATGTCGACCTCGAAGTCCGCCTTGGCGAACCGTCGGGTGGTGCGCAGCAGGGCCAGGTCCAGGCCGGGGACCGTCGGGATCCGCAGCGGCCGGTCCAGGTTGAAGAACGAGCCGAAGATCCGCTCCCCCGGCGCGAGGGTGACCGGCAGCCGGTCGCGGACGGCCTGCACGGAGAAGCCCGGGTGCTGGTAGTCCTCGGCGAGGGCCCGCTGCACCGCCCGCAGGTGCGCCTGCACGGTGCCGTCCCGCGGCACCCGGCTGAGCACGGGCAGCACGGTGCTGCAGTTGCCGACGAGGTGGGTGCCGCCGGGCAGGTCCCGCTGCGCCAGCGGCACCCCGACGACGAGGGCGTCCTGGCCGCTGAGCTGGTGCAGCAGCCCGGCGTAGGCGGCGAAGAGCACGGTGAACGGGGTGCAGCCGAGCTTCGGCCCGACCGTCGCGACGAGCTGCGACACCTCCGCGGACACGGTGTGCTCGACGCGGCCGCCGGCCCGGGCGGTCCTCGCGGTGCGGGGGCGGTCGGACGGCAGCCGCAGCACCGGGAACCCGCCGGCGAACCGCTCGTCCCAGTACGCGGTGTCGGCCGGGCGGTGCTCCAGGTGCTCGACGTAGTCGCGGAACCTGGGGGCCGGGGGCAGGGCGGCGCCGGCGCCGTCGCGGTACAGGGCGAGGATCTCGTCGATGAGCACGCCGAAGGACCAGCCGTCGATGACGCTGTGGTGCACGGCGAGGTGCAGGTGGTGCAGCTGCGGGGCGAGGCGCAGCAGGTGCGCCCTGAACAGGGGGCCCGCGGCGAGGTCGTAGGCGTCGCCGGCCCGCTCGTGCAGCCACGCGTCGATGCCCTGCGGGTCGGCGGTGAGGTCGACCAGCGGCAGGTCGGTGCCGGACGGCGGCAGGGCGCGCTGGCTGCCGCCGTCGATGGCGAAGACCGTGCGGAGGCTGTCGTGGCGGGCGACGACGTCGGCGAGCGCGCGGCGCAGCGCGGCCACGTCCAGCGGGCCGCGCATCACGATCATCACGGACTCGTTGTAGGCGCGCGAGTGGTCCGCGCCCATCTGGTCGAGGAACCAGATGTCCCGCTGCGCCGCGCTGAGCGAATACGGCCCGCCGGCCGGCGCGGGCACGGGCGGTGCCGGCACCGCTACAGGCACGGGCTGGGGCAACGGCGGAACAAGCGTGGGCGCAGGCGGTACAAGCGCGGGCGCCGGCGGTACAAGGGCGGGAGCGGGCACCGGGTAGGCGCCGGTGAGCAGGGCGTGGGCCTGGCTCATCACCCGCGAGTGGACCTCGAGCATCCGCAGGACCGGGTCGGTCTGCGCCGTCTGCGGTTGGCGATCGTCCACAGTGTCCGGACCTCTCCGTGGGTGGCCTCCGCAGCGGAGGGGCGATTGGCTCGGCCGGCCACCGCCCGTGGCAGGTGACCGGCCTGGCACCTCGCGGCCCGCCGGAGCGTCACCCTGGCCCGGCGGGCCGCGATGCCGTCATCAGACCCCAGGCGCCGACCCCGCTCAAGTCGCCGGCGGCAACACTGGGCGAATCGCTAGCCCGCCCGCCGCACCACGCCGGTATCGTCGGCCACCGAACGGTTACCGAACGGGAACAGGGCTGATGACGCTGTCTGGAAGCGACACGCACACGCCGGTGCCGTTGCGGCACAACCGCGACTTCGGCATCTTCTGGGCCGTGCAGGCGCTGTCGACGCTGGGCAGCTCGTTCTCGCTCGTCGCGATCCCGCTGCTGGTGCTGCACGCGACCGGTTCGGTGGCGCAGATGGGCCTCATCACCGGCATCGCCGGGGCCGGCACCGTCGCGAGCGGGCTGTTCGCCGGTGTCCTCGTCGACCGGGCCGACCGGCGGCTGCTGATGATCTGGTGCGACCTGGCCCGGCTGCTGCTCTACGCGGCGGTCCCGGCGGTGTGGTGGACCGCCGGCGAGCACGTGTGGCTGCTGTACCCGGTCATCGGTGTCGCCGCCGTGTTCCAGATGGTGTTCGACGTCGCCTGCTCCGCGGCCGTGCCGAACATCGTGGCGCGGGAGCAGATCACCGCCGCCAACAGCCGGCTGCAGGCCACCTACGGCGCGGGGTTCGTGCTCGGGCCGATGGCCGCCGGGTTGGTCGCCGCGCTGGCCGGCCCGGTGACCGCGGTCGCCGTGGACGCGGTGACGTTCGGCGTCTCGGTGGTGGGGCTGCTGCTGATCCGGCTCCGCCCGGCCACCGGCGGGCCCGCCGCAGACCCGATCGCCGGGCGTCCGACGGCCGTGTGGCGGGACCTCGCCGTCGGGGTCCGGTTCCTGTGGCGGACGCCGGTGCTGCGGGCGATCACCCTGCTGTACACCCCGGTCACGTTCCTCAGCCTCGGCCTGGTGGACGTCTTCATCTACTACGTGCGGCACGACCTCGGTCAGGGGGACCGGGTCGTCGGCGGCCTGCTCGGCGCCGCCAGCGTCGGCTCGATCGTGGCCGCGGTGATCACCCCCGCGGTCCGCCGCCGGATCGGTTTCGGGCCGGCGTGGCTGGCGGCGTACCTCGCCTGCGGGGTCGCGATCGCCGCCGCCGGCCTGGTGTACCACCTGGTGGTGGTGCTGGTCGCGGCGGTGGTGTTCGCGTTCGGCGAGACGATGGCGGGGATCAGCTCCGCCTCTCTGCGCCAGACGGTGACCCCCGACCACCTGCTCGGCCGGGTCACGGCCGGCTTCTGGATGGTGCATCACGCGTTCGGGCCGGTCGGCGCGCTGGTGCTGACGTCGGCGGTGGCGCACGCGGGGGTGCACGGGCCGCTGATCGCGGTAGGAGTATCGTTCCTGGCGATCGTCGCCGCCGGGCTGCTCACCCCGCTGCGGGCCGCGGCGAGTCGATGATCAGGTTCTGGCGTCACGCCACACCTTTCGTGATCCGCGCTCACATCACGCCGTGCTGGCTATGCTCCGCCGGTGTCAACCATGCGACTGATGGTGCTCGGGCTGGTGTCGTCGCTCCAGCCCGTGCACGGCCATGACATCCGCCGCGGTCTGTTGGCGTACGACGGAAGACCGGCGATGAGCGTCCCCGCTGGTTCGGTCTACCACGCGCTGCGCAAGCTCACCGCCGAGGGCCTGCTGGAGCCGGTGGAGACGGAGCGCAGCGGCGCCCGGCCCGAGCGCACCACCTACCGGACCACACCCGCGGGCGTCCGCGAGTTCCGGGTGCTGCTGCGGCGGTACTGGTGGCAGTACCAGCTGCCGAGCGACCCGTTCCTGTCCGCGCTGTACTTCCTGCCGTCGCTGCCACGGACCGAGGCGGTGACGGCGCTGCGCACCCGAGCAGGGATTCTGTGGTCCTTCGCCGAGCAGCAACGCCGGGACCTCGACGATCGCACCGCCGATCGGCCGGAGCACGTAGAATGGCAGCTGGAGCGGGCCCTGCGTTGGTTCGAATGTGAAGCCGACTGGTGCGTGGAGATCGCCGACCGTATCGAGGACGGGATGGGCGTGCACGACACCGACCTGCTGCCATTCCCACCTGCAGACGTCGACGAGGCGCCACCGTCACCGGACGGCGCACTCGCCGCGCGCCCGCGACGCCGCACGCCGGGTAACCGCGCGACCGCGCGGGCCTGACCGTCGGCCGATCCGCCACCCGGACGGCCGCATTCGACCGAGGAGCTACATGCCTGCCGTCCTGACCAGCCGCCCGCCAGGTGGCACCCGTCTCCTCGGCGTCGGTGCGTACCGGCCCGACCGGATCGTGACCAACGACGAGGTCTGCGGGCCGATCGACTCCTCCGACGAGTGGATCCGGCAACGGTCAGGAATCGTGACGCGCCGCCACGCGCGGCCCGACGAGACCGTCGCGAGCATGGCGGCCGCCGCCGCCCGCGACGCGCTCGCGTTCGCGGGGGTGCCGGCCGAGCGGGTCGACACGGTGATCGTCGCGTCCATGTCCAACCTGCAGCAGTCGCCGCCGATCGCGCCGGAGATCGCGCACCGCGCCGGCGCCGGGTCCGCCGCGGCGCTGGACGTCGGCGCCGCCTGCTCCGGGTTCTGCCACGGCCTCGCCGTCGCCGACGCGCTCGTGCGGGCCGGCAGCGCCGGGTACACGCTGGTCATCGGCGCCGAGCGGATGACCGACATCATCGACCCCAAGGACCGCTCCACCGCGTTCCTGTTCGGTGACGGCGCCGGTGCCGTGCTGGTCGGCCCCGCGGCGCGGCCGGGGATCGGGCCGGTGGTGTGGGGCTCCGACGGCGCCCGCAGCGATCTCATCGCGCACAGCGACTCCTGGCTCGCGGTCCGCGACAAGCCCGAGTTCTGGCCGACCATGCGGATGGCCGGGCAGGAGGTGTTCCGCTGGGCGATCCAGCAGATCGCGCCGACCGCCCTCGCCGCCGTGGGCGCGGCCGGGCTCGACGTGGCCGACCTGGCCGCGTTCGTGCCGCACCAGGCGAACCTGCGCATCATCGACAAGCTCGCGGCGGCGCTGCGGCTGCCGGACACGGTGCGGGTCGCCCGGGACGTCGTGGACACCGGCAACACGTCGGCGGCGTCGATCCCGCTCGCGCTGCACACCATGCTCACCGGCGGGCCGGCGCCGAGCGGACCGGCGCTGCTGACCGGGTTCGGCGCGGGGCTGTCCTACGCGGCGCTGGTGGTCGACCTCCCCTGACTGGTGCATTCACCAGTCATTCACACCCGTCCGTGCGCGGACGGTAGCTTCGCGTGGCGGGCGTCAGGCACACTGCGTCCATGGGTCGTAGCGAACGACGTCGATTCCTGATCGTCGCCGTGTGCCTGGCGCTCGTCACCACCAGCGCCTGCACACCCGAGCAGGGCCGGGACGGCGCGAACAAGGTGCCCGCCTACGCGAAGCCACCCCGCAGCTTCGCCGACGTGCTCGACCAGTCCGGCGACCGGCCGGTGAAGGCCGACCAGCACAGCCTGTCCGTCTCGCGCAGCGCCGCGTCCTCGCGGGTCACCGATGACCTCGGCCAGGGCATCGTCCTGCGCGACGGCGCCGTCGAGCTCACCGCGCGCAGCACCGGCAAGGGCAGCGGCGGCTCCGCCGCCAAGGGTGTCGTCGTCTTCCGCGACGCCGTCGACGGCACCGACGTCGCCGAGCAGGTGCTCGCCCCGGAGGCGGCCCGCATCTTCTACGTCGTCAAGAGCGCCGCCGCGCCGGTGTCGTTCGACACCGCCGTGTCGGGGGCCACCCCAGTGCCCGCCGGGGCCGGCGTCGTGCTGAAGTCCAAGGACGCGACCGTCGGCGCGATCCCCCCGTCGTGGGCGTACGACGCCGACGGCAAGCTGGTGCCGTCGCACTACGAGGTGCACGGCAACACCGTCCGCCTGGTCGTGGAGCACCGGGCGGCCGGCGTCGCGTACCCCGTCGTCGCCGACCCGCCGTTCATGCTCGGCGCCGGCGGCCGGCTCGTCGGCGCCCAGCTCCTCGGCGGGATCTTCGAGTGGGCGGCGATAGCCGCGATCACCTGGGGCGTGGTCAAGTTCGACTCGAACGGCTGCCTGACCCTGAGCACGTTCGCGTCCTGTGCCCTGCACCCGCTGGAGCACGACTGGAGCAACAAGGCCGCGCCGAAGGCGTCGGCGTTCGACGCGAAGATGCCGAAGCTGAAGGGCGACCGCCTGCCGGACGCCCAGCGCACGCTCAACCAGCTCGGCCTGCGCAACGTCCACCTCGTCGACGACACCGGCCAGGACCGCACGGTGCTGGACCCGAAGAACTGGGTGGTCGCCGCGCAGTCCCCGGCCGAGGGCACGACCGTGCACGCCAACACCGAGCTCACCCTGCGGGTGCGCAAGCCGACCGACGGTGAGGGCGGCTCCGGCGCCGCCGGCGCCGTGCCCGACCTCATGTGCATGAACCTGCAGGACGCGCAGGACAAGCTGCGCGACGCCGGCTACCGCACCACCTCCAAGGACCACACCACCCAGGGGCGGCGGCAGGTCCTGGACCGCAACTGGCTGGTCGTGGCGCAGTCCCCGAAGCCGGGCACGGCCGCCGCGAAGGGCACCCAGGTCGTCATGGAGGTCGTCAAGTACGGCGAGCCGACCGGCTCCTCGGGCTGCAAAAGCTGACCTCAGCGGCTCGCGTACAGGAAGTGCAGCGCGGTCCCCCGGTACTCGGGCAGCTGCACCGTGCTGGTCCGCAGGCCGTGCGCGGCGAACAGCTTCTCCGCCTCCGCCAGCTCACCGCCGGGCGACGCGACCTCGACGACGGCGTGCCGCACCAGGTCCCACGTCGCCTCGTCCAGGCCGCGCAGCACGGCCAGCTCGGCCCCCTCCACGTCGATCTTCAGCAGGTCGATGCGGGTGAGGCCGGCCCGCGCGGCGACGTTCGGCAGCGTGTCGACCCGGCAGTCGACGAGCCGCTGCTCGAACCGGCCGTCGAGCATCTCGTCGAGACGGCCCAGGACCACCTGGCGCAGCTCCTCGTCCAGGTCCGCGGCCGTGTTCTCGATGTAGGCGCGGACCAGGGCCCGGTCGGCCTCGGGCTCGGCGTCGATGCCGGACATCATGGTGTACTGCGGGTAGTGGCGGATCCTGGCGTGCCGCGGGTGCTCGCCGAGCGCGAGCTGGTGGGCCTGGATGCCGGGGGTCCCGGACGCGTTGCGGCACAGCACGTCGAACACCTCCGGCACCGGCTCGAACGCGTGGACTGTCGCGCCCGGCCACTGCGCCGCGGCGAACAGGCTGAACAGCCCGATGTTCGCGCCGGCGTCCACGACGACCGGCGAGTCCGGCAGATCGAGACCGCCAGGGTGCAGGTACACCCGGTCCACGAAGATCTCCCGGTACAGGTACTCGGTCTCGCTCCGGTTGAGGCTCCAGACCGTCCTGCCGTCGGGCAGGCGCATGCTGTGCGTCGTCATCGGACCCGTTCCTTCCGCGCGCCGGCCGGTGCGCCGCGCGCCGCCGGAGATCACCGGCAACACTCCGGCAGATCCGGTAGGGAGATCACTAAGGTCTCGGCGCGCGCTGGTCAGCGGCCGGACTCCGCGTGCTCGGTGACCACCTCGCCGATGACGCGACCGGCCTCGGCGGCGGTCGCGGGGTCGGCGTCGAGGGCGCCGGCGTAGACGATCAGCGCCTTCCACAGCGCCCAGCCCCGCCCCCGGGCCCACGTGCCGTCGTCGATGCCGAGCGCCGCACGGAACGCCGAGCGGCTCGCGCCGGACAGCACCGTCCAGGCGATCGCCGTGTCGCAGGCGGGGTCGTTGACGCCGCAGGTGCCGAAGTCGATGACGGCGGCCAGCGCACCGTCGCGCACCAGCAGGTTGCCGGGGGCGATGTCGCCGTGGAACCACACCGGGGCGCCGTCCCACTGTGCTCGCAGCGCCTCTTCCCAGATCGCGGTGACGGCGGCGCGGAGCACCAGGTCGCCGAGCGCCTCGGCCGCGCGCCGGGTCTGCGCGTCGTACACCCGCAGCGGACCTCCGCGGAACCAGTTGTGCAGCCCGGGTTCGGGGCCTCCGGCCGGGTCGGCGTGCCGCAGCGCGACCAGGAAGGCGCCCAGGTCGGCCGCGAACCCGGTCAGGTCGGTGACGGTGTCGGCGCCGACCGGGTCACCGTCGATCCACCCGTACACCGACCAGTGAAAGCGGAACCCCTCGCCGGGCGCGCCCATCGCCAGCGGCGCGGGGACGGGCAGGGGCAGGTGCGGAGCGAGCCTTCGCAGCCAGCGGTGTTCCTTCTGTACCGCCAGCGCGTACTCCGCCGCGGTCGGCAGCCGCACCGACATGCGGTCGCCGAGGCGGAAGGTCTGGTTGTCCCAGCCGCTGACCGGGACGGGCCGCACGGGCAGGCCGGCCCACTGCGGGAACTGCGCGGCGACCAGCCGCCGCACCACCTCCGCGTCGACGAGCCGCCGGTCCGGCATCGGGATGGCGTCAGGGACGGCGTCTACCGGGTCGGTGGTCACGCCCCAACATCACAAGCCGGGCGCCCGGTGGCAACCGAATTGTGCGGCCGCGCCGTACGCTGGACGCCATGACCGCCGATGACCTGGCCGGGCAGGTGCGCCGCCTCGACGCGGACCTCGCCTCGGCCGAGCCCGGCCTCGACCGCCTCCGCCGGCTCGAGCGTGACCTGCAGGACCAGGCCGCCGCGCCCGACCTGTGAAGAGATCCCGCCCGGGGCCGGCGCCTCACGACCCGGCTCGCGTTCGTCGCCGGTGAGCTGCGGCGGGCCGCCGCCGTGCGGGACCGGCTCGCCGACGCCGCCGCGCTGCTGGCGATGGCCCTGGCGGAGGACGACACCGCGGTCCTCGCAGACCTCGCCGGCGAGCTGGCCGCCCTCGAGGATGCCGTCGCCACCGTGCGGATCCGCATGCGGCTCGACGGCGCCTACGACACCCACGGCGCCGTGGTGCTCGTCCGGGCCGCGGCACCCGACGACCCGCCCTCGACCGTCCTCGCCGAGGCGCTGCTGCGGATGTACCGGCAGTGGGCGGACCTGCACGGCCTGCCCAGCGAGGTCGTGACGGAGCACCACGCGTCCGCCGCGGGGCTGCGGGAGGCGACGCTGGTGCTCGCCGCGCCGTACGCGTACGGCCTGCTGCGCGGCGAGGACGGCCGGCACGCGATGACCGCCGCCGACCCGTTCGACCACGGACGGATGCGGACCGGCCACGCCCTCGTTGAGGTGTCACCCCTCGCGCAGGACGACGACCCGGTCGAGCTCGCCGACGAGGACCTCCGCGTCGACCTGTACTGCGTCCGCGCCCCGAGCCGCGCCGGCGAAACCAGGTCGACGCTCCACATCAGACACCTGCCGACCGGGATCGGGGTGGGCCTCCCCTACGACCACCGCGCCCGGCACCGCAAGGCGGAGGCGATCCGGATCATCCGGTCGCGCCTGCTCGTCCCGCGCGGCGCGCCGCGGGACGTCCGCGAGTACACCCAGCCGGTGTCCGACACGATCCTGCACGACTTCGAACTCGGCGACGAGCACATCGACGAGCACATCGACGAGGCCCGGACCGGCCCGCACCCCGCCGGCACCCGCCGGCCTTCACCCCGACCGGACGACGACCCGCCGCGGTCCCCGCGGTAGAGCTGAGCGCTTGACATCCTCCCCACGCCTGAAGCGGGGGATTGCCTGGGTCACCCCAGGGGTTTCCTGCTTCACCGACGACTGCCCCGTCCGAACGTTCGTCCGTTGGGGACTTGCACCGCCTCCACAGGCGATCACGGAGAGCCCCTCCGCGAGAATGTTGCGGGCCGCGGTGACATCCGGTCATGCACGGCGCCGCACCGGCACGCCCACTCCCGCACGTTCAGGGGCATCCGCTCAGCGAGCGCACCGCACGTCGAGCACAGCTCGCTTTGTGGCAGGGCGCGCCGCTGCCCCGGCGTCCAGGCCGAGGCAGCGATCGTTTCGAATCTCTCAGCGGTCGCCCGGGCGCGCGTGGCCCTGATGCTTGAACCGGTGGCTGGTTGCGTCCATCTTGGCGTCCGCTGCGTTCGCCTTCGGCGGGAAGGCGTTCTTGGCGCACGCGAAGTACCAGGCGGCGTGCACGAGCGTGTTCTTGAACTGTTGCAGCGAACGCAGCGCGTTGCCGCGGAGGCTGTCGGCCTGTTGTTGTGCGAGCGCCGGGTTCGTGGCGTACGTCTCCATCGTCGAGGCCGGCGGCTGCTTGGTGACGGTGGTGTACGTGTCGCAGTCCTCGTGGTAACACGGGTCGAGCTGCTCGCCCAGGACGCCACCGTACTTGGCGACCTGCTCGGCGGTCTTGGGCGCTTCGGCCCCGGCGAACACGCCGCCCGCCGGAATGCCACGGTTGATGAAGCCGACGTAGTCCGAGCGGCCGTCGAACGGGATCGGCTCGCTGACCATCCCGCGCTTGGCCCAGTAGCCGGTGAGCACCCGCTCGATCGTGCCGGAACCCTCGGGCCCGGAGTTCTCCGAGCCGAACGTCGAGCCGTCGCCGTCGTAGACGAGCCGCGCGAAGTTCGGCGACGCGATCATGTCGGTGTCGAGCATCATGTCCGTGCGCGCGACCTCGCGGTCGGACAGGTGGGCCGCGTAATACTGCGAGCCGACCAGGCCGTCCTCCTCGCCACCGAACCACAGGAAGCGAATCTTGTTGCGCGGTGGGCCCACCTTGGCGAGCTGCTCGGCGAGCTCGAGCTGGAATGCCGTGCCCGACCCGTCGTCGTTGATGCCCGGACCCGCCGTCACCGAATCCAGATGGGCGCCGAGCAGCACCACATGGTTCGGGTCACCGCGCCTGGTCTCGGCCACCACGTTCGGATACAGCCTCTGCTCGTCGACGCCGTTGGTCGTCAGGTCGACGGTCGGGTTCTGGCCCGCCCTGTACGCGTTGTAGAGCTCCTGACCGACGGCGAAGCTCGACGCCACCGCCGGCAGCGGGTAGTCGAACGGGGCCGCGCGGAACACGGCGTTGCTGCGGGCCGCCGTGTCACCCTCGTTGAACAGGATTACTCCGATGGCGCCCGCCTGCACGGCGTTCTCCAGCTTCTGCGTGAACGCGCAGGTGCCCCGCTGGATCAGCGAGACGGCGCCGATGGCGGCCGCTGGGAAATCCGACAGCTCACAGCCGGAAGTCGATCCACCGGGGCTCGGGATCATGACGTCATCGGTCGGCACGACCTTGACGTTCGTCAGCGCCCTGGTCGGTGTGTGCTCGAACGCGATGAAGTCGACCGACGGCGAGTCGTCGTCCCCGGCGGCGCCCGCGACATAGGTCCGGCCGGTCGGCGAGACCTGCCGCAGCACGGGCGCCGCGTTCTCACGCCACTCCGGCATGTTGAACATCTCGTAGTGGACGTTGTAGCCGGCCTTCTCCAGCGTGGCCCTCACGTAGGCCGCCGACGCGGTGTAGCCCGGCGTCCGCGTGGCGCGGGTGCCACCGTTGCGGTCGGCGATGCGCTGCAGCGCCCGCTGATGATCGGTGATGCCATCCACCGTCACCAGCCGCTCCAGCCGCGACGAATCAACGCCCGGTGGCGCCGCGGCAGCCGGAGACGCGCCGACAAGCGCAACGATGACGACGGCCGCACCCACCAATCCGACCCGATGCATCTCGCCTCCCGACTCCTACCCCTGAGAAGGTCACCGTCCCATAGCCGTATATCGATCACAACCCTCATCCATGTGGGGCCCACCCCTAGCGGTTGCCCGCGTAACCCCTCGCCGGCACCCGCACCGTCATCGATATGGCCGGTCGGCGTCAGTACCAGAGCTCAGGGCTGAGCTGGGGTTTCGAAAGCTTTGACACCGTCGCCGAGGTCACCCAATACTGAGCCCCATCGACTTGTGTCAAAACCGGACGCCGACCGGTTCGTTGCACGCTGCCCAAATGAGGAGGAACGCGCGCACCATGAACACGCGTAGCCGTCTGCTCGCCACCGCTGTCGCCGTCTCGGCGGCCGCGGCCCTCTCCACGTTCGTCGCCTGGGCCGCCACCCCTGCGAGCGCCGCGACCTGCAACGGGTACGTCGGGCTCACGTTCGACGACGGCCCGGGCACCAACACCGGCAACCTGCTCAACGCCCTGCGCCAGAACGGGCTGCGGGCCACGATGTTCAACGAGGGCCAGTTCGCCGCCCAGTACCCGGCCCAGGTCCGCGCGCAGGTCGACGCCGGCATGTGGGTCGGCAACCACAGCTACACCCACCCGCACCTGACCCAGCAGAGCCAGGCCCAGATCGACTCGGAGGTGTCCCGCACCCAGCAGGCCATCGCCGGCGCCGGCGGCGGCACCCCGAAGCTCTTCCGCCCACCGTACGGCGAGACCAACTCGACGTTGCAGTCGGTGCTCTCGCGGTACGGCCTGACCCAGATCATCTGGGACGTCGACTCGCAGGACTGGAACAACGCCAGCGTCGACGCGATCGTCCAGGCCGCCGGGCGGCTCACCAA
>NZ_JBFAJA010000152.1:0-19447 GCF_040654975.1 Dactylosporangium sp. NPDC050588
CAACGTTCTGCCGGTGGCCCGCGAGCGGGTACGACTGCGCACCTCGGGTCTGGGCGACGACGCGACCCTTGTCGGCGCCGCCGAACTCGGCTTTGTCCCACTACTGACCAACCCGCAGCACCTGCTCACCTTCGCTACGGCCGCAACGCCGGCCCGCACGGGCACACGCGACAGTCAACTACTTCGGGCAACCACCGAAGGGACCTAAATTAGACGACCGCCCACAAATTGCCGGTCGTCCGCTAGTCCATCCGCCGGCGGCGCCGCCGCGCACATCCTGCTCCACACAGCACGCGGGTCAAGCTCCATCCGAACACTCTTGCACGGCCTCGGTACGCCCAAGGCCCGCGCCCGAACCTGTGGGGCTCGTAAAATCCGGTTTGGCTACGCTGCCTGCGTGTATTCGTTGATCAGTCCGCCGAGGATCGGGCGTCGTTGGACCCGCGGGTCGGTCAGATCGACGACCTGTTGTGGCGGGTTGGGTGGTCGCTGGCTGAGCGGAGCCGGGCCGTGCATGCCGCCTCCGACGACACTACGGGTTCAATCTTGCGCCTCCCGAAGTACGGCGTCTGCCGCCCTACGGTCTCGAGCGACCCGGACCAACGCCGCAGCCAGTTTCGGCAGTTGCACCGTTGACACCAGGCCGGCGAGTTCGTCGGCCGCCCGGGGGAGATGCAGTCGCTCTGCACCATCGACGACCTTGGCGTCGGCGAACGGCGCGATGTCCGGCCACACCGCCTGTACCTCACGCAAGAAGATGTCGGCTCCCGTGGGCCCGATTCCCGGGAACTCGGTCAGCAGCACGCGAAGCCGGTCGACATCGCCATCTGCCTCGCGGTGCAGGCGACGCAGATCGCCGTGCCAACGATCTTGGCAGAGGTGGGCGGCGTCGTCGAGCATGGTCGCGGTCCGCTCCTCGTAGCGCCGATAGTGGCCACGAGCCAAGGCGTCCACCCGGTCCTGCCAGGTCGCCTCGATCATTCTTTGCGGTGTGCGATATCCGGCCCGAAACAGCTCCCGGACTGCGGCCAACGCGACGTCGGCCGAAATGCGGGCGCTGAGCAACGTCGCGAGCACCAGCAACTGGTACAGGGGGGCGGGCTTGTCGGCCAGCGTGATGCCAGCCTCCTCGGCAAAGCTGCTGCCTTGGCGGTCCAGGAGCGCCGTAACCGTGCGCTCGTTGTCCAGAGTCGCCATGTTCCTGCTCCACTCATCGAGAGCACCACGCCAGAGCAACGTCACCAGCCTGGTGGTGCCGGACCCCGCACTGAGCCGCCCTGCGACGTGCCATGCCACCTGGTCATACCTACGGGGTGGCTGCCCGCATTCTTGTACCGCGTGCCCGCTGCAGCACGGCTCAAACGGACTCGGTCAAGACTTGCGGGTATCGATGTCGGCGGACGCTCACTGGCTCCCGCACGGTCTCGGTGGTCGTGGATGGTCAGTCGCAGCAGGCGAGATGCGCCTGGCGAGTAGATGACACGGCGCCAGGACCCGTGTTGCCGTGTCTGGGCGCCACCACGGATGGGTGGCATGGCGACATCCCGCACCGCGACAGGTAGACCGTCCTTTTTCGAGGTCGCCGAACTGCTCCGCCGGCGCGTGCCGAGGGTTCGTCGGTGACCTGCGGGTAGGTGCCAAGTAACCAGCGACGCAAGGAGACGACAAGGAGTTGTGCCATGGCCGAGTCTCATACCCCTGCCGATGACATCGTCTACGACCTCGTAAGCATCCAGTACCACGCCCTCAAAGGCAGCCAGGTGTGCGCGAAGTACGCTGCCGACGCCAAGGGCAACGACGACGTCGAGGCGTTCATCGAACAGGTCCGCCGCGAGGACGCCGACCGCGCCGTGCGCGCCCACCAGCTGCTGGGCAGACTCACCGCCGCACGCGCCGGCATCGGCTGAACAAGGAAACATCGGCGGCCACGGCCAAGGTTCGGCCTTGTCCGCCGCCTCCACTGACCGGGCGTTCCTCCATGTGCGTCCGCATATGGTCGTCCATGCCCGGCAAGGCCTGGTCAGCGGTGTCCGGCAGCAGCCGGCGGGTTGATGGCTGCGGGCCGCGTGTCGGCGGTCAGCAGTTGGCCCTGAACGGTGACCTCGGTACCGGTGTAGTCGGCGCCGACGACCACGAACATCGTCCTGGCCGTGCGGTCGGCCTTCTATCCGAAGGACATCGAGGCCGTCTGGCAGCTGGCCGATGATCGGTACGTGTACATCATCCAGGATCCCGACCGGGCCGGCGGAGCTGTCTGCATGATTTGGGTCGACGACCCGGTCGCCGAGGTTGCGAGGATCTCCGGACGGGGACTGGAGCCGGTGAACGTCGAGCAACACGACTCGGTCGTTCATCATCCTCACCGCGTGGACGATCGTGGGCTGCGCCACCGCTGGATGGTATCGACGGTCCCGGGCATAGGGTCTTTCAGCCCTGTCCGCGGGTGTTGGTGATCCTTAGCGTCTGCTGTGGGTGGTGTGGCAGGCCACGCCGATGAGGAGGCGCTCGGAGCGCCTTCCGCGCAAAACGGAGGTCGCCATGGTGGCCACGACTCCAATCCGGCACAGACGACGCCGACATTTCCATGACCCGTACCGGCCGCTCAGCTTCACGGTGGGCGCCTGGGCGCTGGCCACGGCGGCGGGCTCGTCGACCGAGTACGCCTCGAGCCCGGCCCCGTTCTGGATGGTCAAGCCCATGGACCTGGGCATCATCGCCCCGATCGCCACCGCCACCGGCATTCCGTTCGCATCCATGCCCGGGAAGGGGTGACCCGATGAGAACCGTGCTGCGGTGGGTCGTCGTCACCGTGGTGGCGATCCACGGGCTCATCCATCTGATGGGCGTGGCCAAGGGCTTCGGCTGGGCGCGGGTCAGCCAGCTCACCGAGCCGATCGGCACCGCCGGGGGCGTGGCCTGGCTGGCGGCCGCCGCACTCGTGCTCACCGCTGCCGGCACGATCGCGCTGCGCGCCCGAACGTGGTGGCTCATCACAGCCGTGGCCGCCGTGGCCTCGCAGTCGGTCATCGCGACCTCGTGGGCTGACGCGAAGGCCGGCACCGCCGCCAACGCCATCATGCTGCTGGCCGCCGGCTACGGGTACGCCGCGCACGGACCGCGCAGCTTTCAGGCCGAATACACCCGCCGCATGCGCGCAGCACTCGCCGAGCAATCAGCGCAGTACGGCGTCGTCACCGCCGCAGACCTCGCTCACCTGCCGCCGCCCGTGGCCGACCACGTGCGCCGCTGCGGCGCCGTCGGACAACCCCGCGTGGCCAACTTCCGCGCCACCATCCACGGCCGCATCCGCAGCGGCCCGAGCAAGCCGTGGATGCCGTTTGTCGGCGAGCAGTTCAACACCTACGGCCCCCACCCCCGACGGCTGTTCCACATCCAGGCCAGCATGTCCGGGCTCCCCGCCGACGTCCTACACGTCTACACCGACGGCGCGGCCACCATGCGCGTCAACGTGTGCTCCCTGCTGCCGATCATCAATGCCGCGGGACCCGACATGGATCGCGGCGAGACCGTCACCGTGTTCAACGACCTCTGCGTGCTCGCCCCCGCCGCCCTCGTCGACGCCCCGATCAGGTGGCAGGTCCTGGACGAGCACCACGTCCGCGGCACCTTCACCCATGGCGGGCAGACCGTGTCTGCCGTGCTGGTGTTCAACGACGCCCACGACCTGGTCGACTTCATCTCCGACGACCGGCTGCGCGCCAGCCCGGACGGGCGCAGCTTCACCCGCCAACGCTGGTCCACACCCATCCACGCCCACCGCGACCTCGGCCCATGGCGCACCTGCACGGCCGGCGAAGCCCACTGGCACGCCCCCGAACCGGAAAGCGAATTCGCCTACCTCGAATACCACCTCGACGACATCACCTACAACACCGGCATCCACCAGTCCCCGCCCACCAGCCACCTGACGCACGACCGGTACCAGGGGACAGAACCGGGCCGCGTCGGCCAGCAACGGCGTGAACCGCTGCACCCATCGGAAAATCGTGACGTGATTGACCTCCACGCCACGCTCGACCAGCAACTCCTCCACATCCCGGTAGGGAGAGGTTGTAGCGCAGATACCAGCGCTGTAGCTGCCGTAAATGCCGTCTGCGCAGGTCAGGCGGCATGCTCGTACTCGTGGAGGATGCCGCCGAGGCGATCACGTCGGTGGATGTTCAGATGGGCGATTCGGTCCGGGTCGGTGATCGGTTCGGGCAGTGGCGCGAGTGGCCGGGCGGTCGCGATGCCTTGATGCGGCCTGTGTCTTCCCAGGCGACCTACGACTCAACCACCCGAGTCCCGCGAGCGTCGTCGCGACGCCCGTTACCTGGATGACGGTGGGTATCTGCTGTGCGATGAGTGCGGCGAGGGCTGTCGCTGCGACTGGTTCGAGCAAGGAGAGTGAGACCGCGGCTGGTGCGCCGACATGCGGGACGCCGAACGCGAATGAGCCGTAGGCGAGTGCCGTGGTGAATAGTCCGAGGTAGAGCAGGCCGATGACGGCCTTCGGTGCGGCCGTCACGGCACCCACGCCGGCGATGCCGACCGGCAACAGCACCAACGCGGCGCCGGTGAACAGGACGGCGACGGTCTCGATCGGCCCGTGGCGAGGTGCCAGTCGCTCGATGGTGTGCGCCTGCCAGGCGTAGGCGGCGGCGGCAAGCACTGCGAGCAGGATCCCCAGCCAGTTGGCCGAGTCGTGTGAGCCGGGGAGTACCACCAAGCACATACCGACGACGGCGACGGTCGTACCGGCCAGCCAGTGACGGGTCAGCCGACCGCCGGAGAGGGCGCGGGTTGCACCCGAGAGTAGCGGCGCGGCGCCGATTGACACGACGGTGGCGGTAGCGACGCCGGACAGTTGTACTGCCGGGAAATACAGTGCGGAGTAGGCGGCAACGGCCAGCGCGCCGGGCACGGCTGTGGCCAGGTCGGCTCGCCGCCAGGAGGTCCACCCTCGGCGGCCGACGGAGACCGCCGTCACCAGCGCGAGCGCGCCGATGACGAGCCGCCAGGAGCCAACGGCCAAAACCGATGCTCTCGGGTAGAGCGTGGCGATCGGGCCCATGCTGCCCCACAGCACAGCTGCGCCGGCGATGGCAAGCGCGGCTGACCGGGTCGGGTCGCGGTGCGCGCCTTCGGCTGGAGCAAGCGCCACGGCCGCCGGTTCTTGATGGTCCATGCATGCACCTCACCACTTGTTGGATAACTGACTACCTGTTATACAGGTATACATGCAGGTTGAAACGGTGACGGTAGCGGACGCGGTCGCAGACGAGTTGCGTCGTCGGCTGCTGACCGGCCAATACCAGGGCGGTGAGCAGCTCCGCGACACCGAGCTGGCACAGGAGTTCGGCGTGGCCCGACCCACGGTGCGTGCGGCGGTGCAGATGCTGGTCGCGGACGGGCTACTCGAACGCGGGCGCGGCCGTAGTGCGCAGGTGCGGTCGTTCACCGCCGAGGATGCGATCGACCTGTACCGGCTGCGCCGGCCGGTCGAGGCCGTCGCGGTCGAGATGGTCGTGGCGCAGATCCGGCCGCTGGACGGTGTGGAATCTGCGATGCGCGCATTCGCGGCGTTGGACGACACCGTCTCCTGGGACGTGGTCGCCGATCATGACGTCGCGTTCCACCGGGCTGTGTTCCTGGCCGCCGGATCGCCCCGGCTGCTGCGCACCTTCGATGAGGTCAGTGCGGAGCTGCGGCTACTCATCGCTCAGCTTCGCCCCACCTACCGCAGCGTTTCGGACCTGGCGCATGAGCACGAGCTGCTGCTCGTGGCCCTGCGCGCCGGCGACGTCACGCAGGCCCTCGCCGCATGGAACGAGCACTTCCACGGCTCGGAACAGTTCTTCCTCGACCTCATCCAGGAGCGTGCACGGTGAACCTCACCGACTTCGAGGCACTGAGCTTCGACTGCTACGGGACCCTCATCGACTGGGAGGCCGGCATCGCGTCCGTGCTCAGCAGATGGGCCGTCACCCACGACCTGACGATGACCGACGAGCAACTGCTGACGGCGTACTCCAACCACGAGGCGCAGGCCGAGGCCGAACACCCGACCGACCTGTACCCCCAGATCCTGGCGCGGGCGATGCGCGGCCTCGGCACGCAGCTCGGCGTGCCGGTCAGCGACGACGAAGCCGAGACGCTGGCAGTCTCCGTGCCTGACTGGCCGGCGTTCCCGGACTCGGCCGAGGCGCTCGAACGGCTCTCGCGCCGATATCGGCTCATCATCCTGTCCAACGTGGACCGCGCGTCGTTCTCCAGCTCGAACAAGCGCCTCGGCGTCAGGTTCACCAGCATCCTCACGGCGCAGGACATCGGCTCCTACAAACCGTCCCCCCGCAACTTCGATGCGCTCGCCCGTGAGGTCGAACGGCTCGGGCTGGCCGACGGCAGGCTGCTGCACGTGGCGCAGAGCCTGTTCCACGACCATGTGCCGGCCAAGGCAGCGGGCCTGCCGACCGTGTGGATCAACCGCCGGCACGACACTCCGGGCTGGGGAGCGACACCGCAGCCGCCGGCGAATGTCACGCCCGACTGGACGTTCACGTCGATGGCCGCGTTCGCCGCCGCGGTCGACGCCGAGCACCACTGACCTTCTACCCATTCCCGCTTGCCCGCGCCGCGGTGCGGTGCGATGACAAGGAGCCACGATGCCAGCGACGCTGTCACCGATCCTCAAGCAGGCGACACCGGTCGAGGCCGTGTCCGGGCGCGGAGCCGTGCTCGTGGACGTGCACGGCCGGGAGTACCTGGACTTCACCGCCGGAATCGGCGTCACGAGCACGGGGCACTGCCACCCGAAGGTCGTCGCCGCGGCCCAGGAGCAGGTCGCCACACTCATCCACGGCCAGTACACGACCGTGCTGCACCAGCCACTGCGGCGGCTGGTGGCACGGCTGGGTGAGGTGCTACCCGCCGGGCTGGACTCCGTGTTCTTCGTCAACTCCGGCAGCGAGGCCGTGGAAGCGGCGTTGCGGCTGGCGCGACAGGCGACCGGACGGCCGAACATCATCGCGTTCCAGGGCGGTTTCCACGGACGCACCATCGGCGCGGCCTCCCTCACCACGTCAGGCACGAAGTTCCGCACCGGGTTCGCGCCGTTGATGGGCGGCGTGTTCATCTCCGCCTTCCCGGCGGCGATCCGGCTCGGGATGACGGTCGAGGACGCCACCGACTTCGCCCTGCGGGAACTCGACCACCTGCTGCAGACCGTCTCCGCGCCGAGCGACACGGCAGCGTTCATCGTCGAACCTGTCCTCGGCGAGGGCGGCTACATCCCGGCGCCCGCCCGGTTTCTGCACGGGCTGCGGGAACGCGCCGACCACCACGGCATCCTCCTGATTTTCGACGAGGTGCAGACCGGCGCCGGCCGGACCGGACGGTTCTGGGCCCAGGAACACGCCGGTGTTCGCGGCGACATCCTGGTGACCGCCAAGGGCATCGCGTCCGGCTTCCCGCTGTCGGCCATGGCCGCCTCCACCGAACTGATGGCCAAGGCCCTGCCGGGATCGCAGGGCGGCACCTACGGCGCCAACGCGGTGGCCTGCGCCGCCGCGGTCGCCACGCTCGAGGTCATCGAGGAGGAGAAGCTGGTCGACAACAGCCGCACCATGGGTCAGCAGCTCCTGGACGGGCTGGCCGCCGTCGCTGCGACCCGCACTGACCGCGTCCGGGACGTGCGCGGCCTCGGACTCATGGTCGGCGTCGAACTCTGGGCCGAGGACCGCCGGCCCGACCCGAGCCTCACCGCCGCCGTGCAACGCAACGCCATCGACGAGGGACTGCTGCTGCTGACCTGCGGCACCGGCAACAACGTGGTGCGGTTCATCCCGCCGCTCGTCGTCGACCGCGCACAGATCGACGCGGGGATCGCCGCCTTCACCCGTGCCCTCGACCGGGCGCTGGAACACCGACCGGCAGGAGCATCATCGTGAGCGCACCTTCCACGGCCGTCGACCTGCGCGATGTGCTCGCCGGTGTCCCGACCGGCCTGTTCATCGCCGGGCGGTGGCGCGGCGCAACGTCCGGACGGATCATGCCGGTGGAGAACCCGGCCACCCGACAGATCCTCACCCACGTCGCGGACGCCGGCGTCGAGGACGCCCAGGCGGCGGTCACGGCCGCCGCGGCCGCGCAGAACGCATGGGCGGCCACACCGCCGCGCATGCGGTCGGACATCCTGCGGCTTACCTACGAGCGGATCACCGCCCGTACCGACGAGCTGGCCGCCGTCATGACGGCCGAGATGGGCAAGCCACTGGCCGAGGCCCGCGGCGAAGTCACCTACGGCGCCGAGTTCTTCCGCTGGTTCTCCGAGGAAGCCACCCGGCTGAACGGCAGCTACGGCACCACACCCGACGGCCGGACCCGCATGATCACCATGCGCCGGCCGGTCGGCCCGTGCCTGCTCATCACGCCGTGGAACTTCCCCCTCGCGATGGGCGCCCGCAAGATCGCACCCGCGATTGCCGCCGGCTGTACCATCGTGTTCAAACCCGCGCCGCAGACCCCGCTCACCGCGCTGCTGCTCACCGACATCCTGCACGAGTCCGGCCTGCCCGACGGCGTCCTTAACGTCATCACCACGTCCCAGGCCGCCGACGTCATCGAACCGGTCATGTGCGGCGGCGTGCTGCGCAAACTCTCCTTCACCGGCTCGACCGCCGTCGGCAAGACCCTGCTCGAGCACGCCTCCCACACCGTGATGCGCACGTCGATGGAGCTCGGCGGCAACGCCGCCTTCATCGTCTTCGACGATGCCGACCTGGACACCGCGGTCGAGGCCGCGTTCGCCGCCAAGATGCGCAACATGGGTGAGGCGTGCACCGCCGCCAACCGCATCTACGTCCAGCACGGCATCGCCGAGCAGTTCACCGCAGCCCTCTCCCAGCGCATGAGCGCGCTCGTGGTCGGTGACGGCCTCCGCGACGGCGTCCAAGTCGGGCCACTCATCGACGCGCCCAGCCACCGCAAGATCACCGGCCTCGTCCAGGACGCCGTCGCCCACGGCGCCACCATCGTGGGTCAAGCCGACCTCCCCGACGGCGACGGCTACTTCTACCCGCCCACCGTGCTGTTCGCCCCGGGACCGGACAGCCGCATCCTCCGCACGGAGATCTTCGGCCCCGTCGCGACCGTCATCCCGTTCGACACCGAGGACGACGTCGTCCAGGCCGCGAACGGCACTCCGTGGGGGCTCGTCGGCTACGTCGCCACCCGCGACCTCAACCGCGCGCTGCGGGTCGCCGAACGGCTCGAGGTCGGCATGGTCGGCATCAACACCGGCATCGTGTCCAACCCCGCCGCCCCGTTCGGTGGCGTCAAAGAATCTGGGCTGGGCCGCGAAGGCGGGCACGTGGGCATCGAGGAGTACCTCGAATACCGCTACGTCGCCATCCCCGCCGGCTGAGGGCACCGATGACCGACACCATCGCCACGGTCGCCGTCATCCCCGGCGACGGCATCGGCACCGAAGTCACCCCCGCGGCCGTCCGGGTCCTCGACGAAACCCTCCGTCTCCATGGCACCGCCATCCAGTGGAACTGGCTGGACTGGGGCTGCGACTACTTCGTCACCCACGGCCGGATGATGCCCTCCGACGGGCTGGACGTTCTCGCCGACCATGACGCCATCCTCCTCGGCGCCGTCGGCCGGCCCGACGTCCCCGACCACGAATCGCTGTGGGGCCTGCTCATCCCGATCCGGCAACGCTTCGACCAGTACGTCAACCTGCGCCCGATCAAGTCGTTTCACGGCGTCCAAACCGCCGCGCGCATCCCAGCGGGCGTCGACGTCGACATGCTCATCATCCGCGAAAACACCGAAGGCGAATACACCCAGCTCGGCGGCCGTTTCGCGACCGGCACCCAGCGCGAATTCGCCATCCAGGAAGCGATCTTCACCCGCACCGGCATCGACCGCATAGCCGACTACGCCTTCCGCGCCGCCACGACCCGCCGCAACAAGGTGACATCAGCCACCAAGTCCAACGGCATCATCCACACCATGCCATTCTGGGACGACGTCGTCGCCGCCGCGGCCACCCGCCACCCCGACGTGCACCTGACCAAGGAACTGATCGACGCACTGGCAGCGCACCTGGTCCAGAAACCGCAGGAATATGACGTCATCGTCGCGTCCAACTTGTTCGGAGACATCCTCTCCGACCTGGCCGCCGCGATCGTCGGCGGTCTGGGCCTCGCCCCGTCCGCCAATCTCAACCCCGAGCGCGCCCACCCGTCCATGTTCGAGCCAGTACACGGATCCGCACCCGACATCGCCGGCCGCGGCGTCGCCAACCCCGTCGCAGCCGTCTGGTCCGGCGCCCTCATGCTGGAACACCTCGGCCACGCCGAACCCGCGACGAAGATGATGACCGCCATTGCCACTACGCTCGCCAGCCCCGCCACCCGAACCCAGGACCTCGGCGGCACGGCAACAACCAGCGACGTGGTCACCGCCTGCCTCGCGACGCTTGCCTGAAGCGGCCAACCGCGCCGCGCGTCGCCCTGCATTGCGACGGCGCCCGGCTCTGGCACGCCCACATCGCATCGGCACTGCGCTCACTGCGTACGCCCAGCTGTTCGACACCGTCGCCGTCTGCCTGTCCAAAGGGCTCGGCGCCCCCGCCGGCCGGTCATGGTCAGCAGCCGAGCACACGTCGCCGCCGCGCGACGGCTGCGGCTACGCGCGGGCGGTGCGATGCCCCAACCCTCGGCACAGCCTCGATGCCCGACACGATCCGGCTGGCCCGGCACACCTGCCCAGGCCTACCGACGTACCAGCTCGACACCGTCCTCACCCACTTCGGTATCCCCCGTCCCGGCCGGCCGGCACCGGGCCCTGCCAGACGCCTTCGCGACCGCTGCCGCGTTCCGGCACCTGCTCACGGCCGGCAGCGCCCGACTGGGCTGGTCGCGGCTGTCGCAGCTCCACGCCCTCGCCTGCGCCGCACCACCGCACCAACCCGACGACCAGCAACCGCTGTTCTGACTCCCACCGCACCGGCCCCTTCGCCCCTCCCCCACCATCCCGACATCCACCGGCACCGGCGAAATCCCGACCGGTGCCGACCTGACGCGCAGAGGAACCGACGATGCTGACCATGCAACACATCGCGTTCACCGCCACCGACCTCACCCGCAGCGGCGCCTTCTACGACGCCGTCCTGGGTGCCCTCGGCTACCACCGGGACGACACCTCCACCAGGTCTACGATCAGCAGTAGGCCCGCGGCGTCAGCCAGGGTCAACAGCACCCGTCGCATGACGACGCCCTACCTGGCTCCAATCTTGATTGGAGTAATCGAGGCTCGGTGCAACCGTGGCGATCGTCAGGAACCCACCCCGGCCGCATGCGTGAACGCTACGAACCCGGGGCAGGTTTCGGGGGGGCGGTTTCGTGGTAGGTGCGTGCGGTCGCTGTACCTGACGTCGGGGGGATTGTCATGTCGCAGACCAGGGAGTTGCTTGACACGGTCGCGGTGAGTTTCCGGCCGCAGGTGAGCACTGAGCGGTTGGCGGCGGCGATCGACGCGATGGGGGCGTGCGAGGAGGCGGTCACCGCGTGCGCGGCCGCCATGGTCGGCGAAGACGACGTGCGGGTGCTGCAGAATGCGATCGTGCGGGATCTGAACTGCGCGGACGTGGTGGCAGCGACCCGCCGTGTGCTCAGCCGCGGCAGTGACGCCGCGCTGCTGAGCGCGCAGCTGGAGGCGTGTGTGCTGGCCTGTGAACACAGCGCCGAGCTGTGTGCCAGGCACGCCCACCATCACGAGCACTGCCGGATGTGCTCACAGGCGACGCTGCGGTGTGCTGAGGCGTGCCGGCAGGTGCTGCACGGGCTGCACGGCTGAGCACGACGCTGGGGAGTTGCCCCCTGATCTTGGACACGGCGAAGGTGCAGCCTGCCGGCAGCGCAGGTGGGCCGACCAGCGCGGCATGCAGCAAATCCGCCAGCCCGCTGCGAGATCCTGAACGCATCGGCGTGAACCTTGGATCTACATGTTCGGGCAGCAAGGCGTTACTCGGTGCGCCAGCGGTCACAGACCGCTGGCGCACATCGCGACCAGCCGCGAAGTCGGCAGCGGGCTCTGTTTGCATTGCGCGTTGACAAGATCGTGAGCAGTGAATTCACCGACCCGTCGCGGTGTCGTCGATGGGCTCGCTGCGTCACGTTTCGTGGGATGAGCGGTCATAGGTCGCCGGGTCGGCGGCGATCATGGCCTCCAGTGGGAGCAGCGCGGAGCCGGTTGCCACCGCGTCGCCGCCGAAGGCCGCGTCCAGCAGTTGGAACTGGCCGGCCGGGCGGGACAGGCTGTATCGCCTGACGGCGGTCTCGATGCGGTTGCTCAGTGATTCCATCAGCCGTAGGCCGACCCAGCCGCCGATGACGATCCGCTCCGGGCCGGTCAGGTTGACCATGCCGCCCAGGGCGGCGCCGAGACAGTCGACGACGTCGTCGACGATCGCCGATGCGGACGGGTCGCCGGCGCTGGCGGCGGTGAGCAGTTCGCCGATCGCGCGCCAGCCGGTGCCCTCGAAGGTGGCGCCGGTGCGGCGCCAGGCGTCGAGGATGGCGTCGGCGCCGAGGTACGCCTCGACGCAGCCGCGGTTGCCGCAGCGGCAGACCCGGCCGCCGCGTTCGATGACCGTGTGTCCCCACTCGCCTGCACTGGAATGGGAGCCTTGCATCAGCCGGCCGTCGGTGACGATGCCGATGCCCACGCCGCGGCCGAGCAGGGCGACCAGGGCGTGGGAGGCTCCGCGAGCATTGCCGAACCACAGTTCCGCCCGGGCCTGCATCTTCGCGCCGTTCTCGGCCAGCACCGGAATGCCGATGTCGCAGAGTGATGCGACGGGGACCGGCGACCAGCCCAGGCTCTGCGCGTACAGCATCTGGCGACCGTCGGCGCCGACCTCGACCAGGCCGGGCAGGCCCAGACCGACGCCGAGGAGCGTCGGCCACCGCGCGGCGTTGCGGTCGCGCAGGGCCTCGAGCGCGTCCTGCAGGTCGACGGCGATCTTCTCCGGGGACTCCTCCTCGGCGCCGCCGCGGAACTCTCGGTCGATGCGGTTCATGGCGAGGTCGAACATCTCGACGGCGACGCCGCGCTCGCCAATGTCGGCGCCGATCGTCACGGCGCTCTCGGCGCGCGGGCCGATCAGAGTGATCGGGCGGCCGCCCTTGGACGACACCGAGCCGCGCTCCTCGACCAGGCCCTCGTTGATCAGGTCGACGACGAGGTTGGCGGCGGAGGCGGCGGACAGCCCGCTGTCCTTGGCGATCGCGGCGCGTGTGGTCTGCTGGGCGAGGATGACGTGCTTGAGCACCAGCGCGCGGTTGCGCTGCCGCAGGGTGGTGACCGTGGACACCTCGGGCAGGCTAGTGGTGTGTCGGCCTGCGGCCGGGTCGGTGCTCATGGTTGCCTGATGATACTCGGCAGGCATGCGGTCAGTTCGCCATCAGTTCGATCGTCCGCAGCCGCGCGGCGGTGTTCGCGCGCGCGATGAGGCGGTCGCCGTCCCAGCGGACCTCGAACGCACCGGGGTCGTCGGCGTCCACCCGCCAGGCGGCCGGTCTACGTGCGAGTGGGAACTGCAGCTCCTCGCCGGCCTGCATGCTCATCGGCATGACTTCTTCGGCACTGTACGGCTGGCCGGCGGGGTGATGCCAGACGTGCTCGGTGTCGAACCCGGCGAACCGGTCCCGGAACCGCGCTCGCGGGTCGATGAATCCCCACCCGGGCAGGCGCAGCGGGGCGCGGCCGAACATGGCGTTGACGACGTCCGGGCGTCGGTCGCAGGTGCGCAACGCGATCGCGTCGAGGAAGCGCAGCAGGATGCGCCAGGCGGTGTCGGCGTCAACGCCGGATGACGGGTCGGCGATCAGCGCCCAGTCGTCGGGCAGTCGCGCGGACAGCGGCGAGGTGCGGGTGTCGAGCTTCTTCCAGGGCCAGAAGTTCCAGCCGATACCGTGCTGCTCGTAGAGCCGGTGCGCGGTGTAGATCCACTCGGGGGTGTTCTCGCCGCCTTCCCCCATGTAGATCGGCAGGCCGAGCCGGTAGCGGGTGTCGAGGTACGGCTGGATGCTGGAACGGTCCGGCGGGCACCAGTAGCGGTGGAACTGCAGCGCCGAATTGGGGTCGATGACGTCGGTGAAGATGGACCAGTTCGTGGCCCAATGCGTGCCCTCGTAGACCAGCAGGTGATCGGGGTCGATCGCCCGGATGGCAGTGGTGAGCTCTCGGTACAGCTCGACCAGCTCGGTGGGGTACACGTGCTGCCATGCGTTGGGCAGGGGTTCGTTGAGCAGGTCGTAGCCGAGCACGACGGTGCTGTGGCGGTAGCGGCGGGCGATCTCCTGCCACAGCGCGACGGTCTGCCGCCGGTACCGGTCGTCCATGAACAGCTCGGGCCGACCGTTGGGCGAGTCGTCGATGTTGGTGCCGGTCTGCCCGCCGGGTGCGCCGTGCAGGTCGAGCAGCACCCACAGGTCGTGCTGCTCGCACCAGTGCAGGAGGTTGTCGATGTGTGCGAAGCCGTCGGGCAGGAACTGTCCGGTGTCGTCGATCAGGCCGCGGGAGTTGAGCGGTAGCCGGACGTGGTCGAAGCCGAGCGCGGCGATCTCGGCGATGTCGGCCTCGGTGATGAAGGTGGCGCGGAAGCGGGTCCAGAACTCGGCGGCGCGGTCCGGCCCGACGAGCTTCTCGATGCGGTGCTCGATCTGCCGCGGCGAGCTCATCTCGTCGCCGAACTTCCACATGTACCCTTCGGCGAGCAGCCAGTTGCCGAGGCCGATGCCCCGCAGCAGCAGCGGGTTGCCCGCGCCGTCGAGCAGCCGGGCGCCGTCGGCGTGGACGAAGCCGGTGATTCGCTTGCGCATAGAGAAACTGCCTTTACTTGAGGCCGGACATGGTGAAGCCCTGCACGACGAAACGCTGGAAGACGACGAATACGGCGAGGATCGGCACGACCATCAGGGTCGCGGCGGCCATCTGCAGCGACGGGTTGGTGGCGATCTGCCGGTTCAGCAGCGACACCCCGACCGAGAGGGTGTAGAGCTTCTCGTCGTTGGCGATGATCAGCGGCCACAGGAAGCTGTTCCACCCAGCGATGAACGTCAGCACGACCTGCACCGCCAGGATCGGTTTGGACAGCGGCAGGATGATGCGGAAGAAGATCCGCGCCTCCCCGGCGCCGTCGATCCGGGCCGCCTCGATCATCTCGGTGGGAATGGCGGACATGAACTGCCGGAACAGGAACACGCTGAACCCGGAGACCAGGCCGGGCAGCGCGATACCGATCAGCGTGTCGGTCAGCCGTATCCCGTTGAGGATCAGGTAGGTGGGGATCATGGTCACTTGGACCGGGATCATCATCGTGACGAGGACCAGGAAGAACAGCGACTCGCGGCCCCGGAAGCGGAACTTCGAGAAGCCGTACCCGGCCATCGCCATCAGGATGACGCCGACCATGCCGATGAGCACGACGGTGACGGTGTTGACCAGGTACCGGCCGAAGTCGAGCTCCTGGAACAGCTGTCGGAAGAACTCCAGCGTGGGGTGTTCCGGCAGGACCCGTGGCGGGTACGCGACCGACTCGCGGCGCGGTTTCACCGAGCCGAAGACCATCCACGCGAACGGGAACGCGGTCACCAGCGCGCCGACGCCGAGCACGGCACCGACCACGAAGGTCAGGCTCCTACGCCTCGGCATCGGTCCTCCCCGCTCGCAGCTGGAGCAGCGTCACCGCGGCGATGACCACGAAGAGCACCACCGAGCCAGCGCTGGCGTAGCCGAACTGGCTGGTGGAGAAGCCCTTCTGGTACAGGAACAGCGAGATGCTCGTCGACTCGCCCAGCGGGCCGCCCTTGGTGAGCACGAACGGCTCGTCGAAGAACTGCAGCCAGGCGATGACGGTCGTGACCGTGACGAAGGACATCGCGAACCGCAGCAGCGGGATGACGATCGAAACCGTCTTGCGCAGCTCACCTGCGCCGTCGAGGGCCGCGGCCTCGAGGTATTCCTTCGGCACGCTCTGCAGCGCCGCCAGGAAGATGATGATGTTGAGCCCCGTACCGCGCCAGACGGCGACCAGCGCGACGGAGAACTTCACCCACACCGGGTCGCTGAGCCACCGCACCTCGGGCAGCCCGACCGTGGACAGCAGGTAGTTGAACAACCCGAACTGGGTGTTGTAGAGGTACCCCCAGACGAGCGAGATCGCCACGATGGCGGTGATGGCGGGCACGAAGTAGAACGCGCGCAGTGCCCGGAAGTACCGATTGTCGGCACGGTTGAGCAGGAGCGCGACGATCAGCGACAGCACGATGACCGCGGGGACCCCCACCACGGCGAAGATGCCGGTGTTGGTCAACGACTGCCAGAACGCGTCGTCGGCGAACAGCCTGCGGTAGTTCTCGGCGCCGATGAAGCTGATCCGGGACCAGTCGCCGAGGCCGGCGAGATTCATGTCGGTGAGGCTGACCAGCAGCGCGACCAGGATCGGCAACACGCCGAAGGCCAGCAGCAGCACCATCGCCGGGGCGATGAACGCATACGGTGTGAGACGAGGTTTCATGCGGGCTCCTGACGTGGGCGGGACGGCGGGCATCCCGCCCACGGTGGTGGGGTCAGTTGACCGAGGTGCCATCGGTGGCGCTGTACAGGCCCTTGAGGGTGGTGTCGCGGTTCGCGCCGGTCAGGACGATCGAGTTCAGGGCGTCCAGTAGCGCCTTGCCGGTCTCCTTGTCCCAGTTCGGGACCAGCGGCAGCAGCTTGGCGGTGGACAGCTGTTTGGAGTAGACCGTCACCAGCGGGTCGGAGGTCAGCGCCGGGTCGCTGAGCGCGGCCTTGACCGTCGGCAGATCACCGTTGAGCTTGTACCAGGTGAGCTGGTTCTGCGGCTCCGAAAGGTAGTCGAGCAGCCGCAGAGCGCCGTCACGGTTGCCCGTGTTGCCCCACACGCCGAGGTTCGACCCGGCCAGGAGCGAGGTATTCGCGGTACCGCTGGGAATCGGGGCGACAGCCCACTTGCCCTTGAGGTCCGGCGCGGCGGCATTGACCGCGCTGGCGAGATATGGTCCGGACACGAGCATTGGCGCGGTGCCCGAGGTGAAGCCCTGGACCTGGTCGAAGTCCGCGTTCGTGGGCACGCTCTTGTCCGCGTACAGGCCGGTGTAGATGTCGACGGCCTTGCCGAACTCCGGGGTGTTGAAGCCGATCTTGCCCGCACCGTCGACGATCTGGCCGCCCTCGCCCCAGGTCATGATGACCGGCAGGGCGCTGTCCCACTGCGGGATGTAGTAGCCGTACTGCCCCTTGCCGCGGCCGGCGAGGGTCTTGGCGTCGGCGCGCAGTTCCTCCCAGGTCGCCGGCGGTGCGGTGATGCCCTGCGCGGCGAGGATGTCAGAACGGTAGAACAGCACCCGCGTGTCGCTGATCCACGGGACGCTGACCACGTCGCCGCCGATCGCGGTCGCCTTGCCGGCGATGCCGTCGAGGAATTTGTCTGCGGCCAGGTTCGGGTGGGCGGCCAGGGTCTTGTCGTCGATCTTGAGCAGCGCGCCGGAGCTCGCGAACGTGCGCAGCTTCGAGACACCGATCTGCACGAGGTCCGGCCCCTTGCCGGACGCGACGGCGGTGGTCAGCTTCTGGTCGATCGAGTCCCATGGGATCGCGACCGTGTCCACGGTGATGCCGGACTTCTGGGTGAACGGCTTGACCAGCTCCTCGAAGTGGGCGGAGCTGTCGCCCATGATCCAGACGGTGAGGTTCTTGGGGTCGGCGGGGGTGTCGCCGCCGGAGCCGGAGCAGCCGGCGAGCGCCAGCAGCCCGATCGTCAGGGCGAATGCGAGCCAGGGTCGTCTCATCGCGGGGGTGTTCCTTTCGGACGGGGAGAAGTGGGGCGAGCCAGCGTTCGTGCCACGGGTCAGCGGCCCGGCGTCGAGTGCGAGGTGTTGGCGTTCGTCCGTTAATCTTGAGCTTAGGCTAAGCCATAGAAAAAGACTCCGCAAGAAGACGCCGGCGAACCGACCTCCCGGCCGCCGACCCGATCAGGGGCTCAACGCGTCCAGCGATCCCACAATGGAACGGCGCAGGTTGGGCAGCTTTGTGGTTTCCGGGATGGACGGGGCGACGGGCAGGCCGCTGGTGTGGGCCAGCAGCATCGACACCGCCACCTCCGTGGACGCAACCTGGGCGTCAGCGACAGACCGATGGCCCGCTGGTCATGCTCGGCTTCCCCGGTCTTGCCGGTTGGATGGAAGGTGTCGCCGATACGGCAATGCGCCGCGTCGGCACCTGTCACGTCTCAGCTGTGCGCGCCCGGCCACCGGCTGGGCGGGACCGCGACGCTGCGGCGTTGCGCGTGGCCGCTGTGGCGGCGGCCGTTGGCGCCGGCGCGCCCGGTCGTGGCAAGTCGAGCTCGCCGGACACGTACCCACCCACCACGACGAGCTGGTTCAGCAGGTCGACCAGGTGTGATGTGGCGGCACGGTAGTAGATGCGGGTGCCGTCGCGACAAGAGGCGACCAGGCCCGCGTCCCGCAGTTTCGCCAGGTGCTGGAGCCCGATCCGCGCCACCACCTGCTCCAGGGCGCCGGTCGGTACCGCGACGCCGGTCAGGTCGGCGCGGATGCGGACCCGGCCGGTGTCGGTGGTGTCCATCGCGCGCAGGCGCGCACCGTCGAGGGTCTGCACGGCCTGTAGCAGCATGGCCCGCACGTCCCCGTCGTGCGGCTCCTCGACTGCGCGCAGACCGGGCCGTGTCGCCCCGGTTTCCCCGCCCGTGGGCGGTACTCCGTGTTTGGTTTTTCCCTGTAGGGGGCTGTTCATGCTGTCCATGAGGCGCGCTCCGCGCGTGGTGCCGAGGCCGTCGGCGCGACCGCCGTGGCTGCGTACCCAGTTCGGCTGGGTGGACTGGGTCGTGGCCGCCGCGGTCCTGGTGCTGTTCTACCTGGTGTTCCGGATCGCCGAGGGCACGACCGTGTCGTTCACCCCTCAACACCTTGCCATCGACACCAACCCGGCCCGGCTGCCGTACTACGCCGGGCGCAGCCTGCTGCGCATGTTCGTCGCGCTCGGCGTCTCCACCGTCTTCACCTTCGGCTACGCGTACGCCGCGGCCCGGTCGCGGCGGCTGGAGAAGATCCTCATCCCCGCGCTGGACATCCTGCAGTCAGTACCGGTGCTGGCCTTCCTTACCGTCGCGATCGGCGCGTTGCTCGCCCTGTTCCCGCATTCGTTCATCGGCCTGGAACTCGCCTCCATCACCATCGCCGGGGCCATGGCCATCCCCACCGACCTGCGCGAGGCCATGGACAACCTCGGCGTCCACCGCTGGCGGCGCTGGCGGCGGCTGATCATCCCAGCGATCTTCCCCTACTACGTCACCGGCGGCATCACCGCCTCCGGCGGCGCCTGGAACGCCAGC